>JADFGH010000022.1 GCA_022567775.1 Pseudomonadota bacterium
ATTTCCGGCGAGGCTCTCAATGGTTTGGCTGTAGGCCGCAAATATCTCAGGCTGCGGATCATGCCGGTGCGTGAGCTTGAGAATCAGCTCGTTGACGTAGTAGCCGGACAACAACGCATCACCCGTCAACGTTATAGGCGCGCCGTCCATTTCGGCCCCGGTGAGGGTTCCAAGATCCGAACGAATAACCCATGAGAGCTGCAAAGGCAGGAACGGGCGCAAGATGCCGCGCAATCTTGATTTGGCGCCGCGACTGCCTTTTGCGACGACAGCCAGGCGACCGTGATCGCGGCTCAGGATATCGAGAATCTGGCTGGAGTCACGAAACGGCCGGTGATGGAGCAGCCAGGCCGGCTCATTCTGCATGCGACGTGATGCAATCATGGGGATTCATAGCCAAGCCGCAACAGTTCACGCTCGTTGTCTGCCCAGTTTTCTTTTACTTTGACCCAGAGCTCCAGGTGCACTGGCACCCCTTCCTGCGCTTTCCATTCGACGCGGGCACAACGGCCGACTCTTTTCAGGACGCTGCCATTCTTGCCGACGACTATGCCTTTCTGGCTGTCTCGTTCAACCCAGATAATTGCGTGGATTTCGATACCGGATTCGTCCTCGACATAGCGCTCAATCTGCACCGTCAAACCATACGGGACTTCCTGTTGAAGATTAAGTGTCAGTTTTTCCCGAATAATTTCCGCAATCCGAAATGACTTGCTGCGATCGGTAAGCATGTCTTCCGGAAACAGCGGTTCGGACTCGGGCAGGAACCCCGGAATGATCTTCATTAACTGCTCGAGGTTATCTTTCCGTTTCGCGGAGATCGGCATTACCTCCGCGAAATCGTAGCGCTCCGACATCCCGGCCAACTCCGGCAACAGCTTTTCCTTTGGATGAACCTTGTCGGTTTTATTTAACAGTGCAATGACCGGCACCGTCGTTAATTTCAGCCGAAGCAGCACATCCTGATCCTCGACGGTCCAGTGATTGGCGACCGTCATGAACAACACGACATCGGCATCGATGAGCGCACTGGCGGCAGTGCGATTCATCATTCGGTTCATCGCTTTGCCGGCTTTGCGATGCAAACCGGGGGTGTCAACGAAAATGATCTGGCAGTCCTGCCTCGACTCGACCGCGAGGATTCGGTGACGGGTGGTTTGCGGCTTGGGCGTCACGATACTGATCTTCCGGCCGAAAATGGCATTGATCAGCGTCGATTTGCCGACATTCGGACGGCCGACCACGGCAACGAATCCACAGCGAAAGGGGTGCTCACTCATGGCTGTCGATCATCTTCAGCCCGAATGTCTCACGAGTGGCCGGGAAGGTCGGTTCCCGTGTCGCGTGCAGCGCGTTCGATCGTGCGAGATTCATGGCAGGGCTACGGGTCGAGCAGGATCGGGCGTGATGGGCCGACACGGGAAGCGACAACCCGGCAGGCGCAAGCAGTAACGCTTCGACCAATACCGATTGTTTCTGATTCACTTGATACATGTCTCGTTTTTCTATCGGAGCCGTTACTCGTGACCTATTCGGGCCAACATCGCAGTAGCAGCTTCCTGTTCTGCATCCCTGCGCGTGGATCCCTTGCCCGTTGTCACGGCATCGAGTTCCGGGATCGTACAGCTGACTTCGAAGGACTGCTTGTGTGCTTTGCCGCTTATGTTCTTCATTGCGTAATCCGGCAATGCCATCTTCCTGCCCTGCAAGTATTCCTGAAGCCGCGACTTCGGATCACGAAGATCGGCCGTCTCGGAAAGCTCGTGTAATCTCTCGCCATAAGCCGTTTTAATTATTTCCCGGGCGCCCGCAAAGCCGGCATCGATGTAGACTGCGCCAAAAATCGCCTCGAGGGCGTCCGCCAAAATGGAGGATCGGCGGTGTCCACCCGATTTTTTTTCACCGGTGCCCAGGATCAGGTGTTCGCCTATGCCGAGATCCGCAGCAACTTCGGCAAGCGTGGTATCTTTGACGAGAGTTGATCGCAGGCGGCTCAGCTGTCCTTCACTGGCATTTTGAGTTTCTTCAAACACCAGTTCGGATACGACGAGTTGCAGAACCGCGTCGCCGAGAAATTCCAGCCTTTCGTTATTCGGTTGACCGGGCGCACTACGATGCGTCAGCGCCTGCCGCAGCAGCTGCTCGTTTTCGAATGCATACGCCAGTGTCTGCTTCAGCCAGGCGGCGGCTTTATCCAAGGTATTTCGCTCTTGCCACAGGTGTCCCTGCAGCTCATCCTGATTGTTCTGTGTACGATCGGGCTTTCTGTGTCCGATTGCAACCGGACGCCGAAACCTAGCGCCGGACCAGAACTTCCTTATCGAATTTGACCGTAAAATAGACGTTGCCGATGAACGGCGTGCTGTGATCGTAGACTGCCCGGACCAGGAAACCACCGCTGTCGCCCGTCACTTTTATGTCCCGGTAGGAAATGGCGCTGACGCTTTCCACATCGAATCGGCGGGAGATTGAGGTGCGAATCGCGGCGCGTGTCGGATTCTTGCTGTCAAACTCCTCGAATACGCCGTTGAGCACACCGGTGACTTTCATGTAATTCAAATAGACCGGTGTCAGTCGAATCGCCGCAAATGCGAACAGTCCGACAAAAATAACCAGAATGATGAATCCGACTGCGGTCATGCCCGCCTCACGCGGTACCGATCTGCCAGCGAACAAGTCGCCCCGCCGAATTCGCGCTGCTCTGCGGGTTCCAGCCAAGCGGCGACCACTCTTATGTTTTGTTCCTGTATTCATCGACTTACCTGCTTTGCTTGCAAATTTGCAGTTGTTTCATCCCGAATCTTGCGCAATTTTAACGGCCCAATCGGTGACTTGCACCTCATTATTGTATCTTTGTGCCGATCCGGCTCCACTGCGGCCACTCGAGCCCGTCCATGTGCATCCAGATACGCACCGCCTCGCCAACCAGGTGGGTTTCGGGTATTTCACCGATGTAGCGGCTGTCCTGACTGTTGTCCCGGTTGTCACCCATCATGAAGTAGTGGCCTTCGGTCACGGTGTAGGCGCGTTCGGTTGCCCTGCTGCCGGGTCTCGATATGCGGATTTCGTGCTCACGTCCGTCGAGCACCTCGATGAATATCAGGCCGGATTCCTGCAGCCGTGTATCCGGATGTTTTGTGAGCGGCATTTGCTGGCCGTTTATGAACAGCTGGTGATCCCGGTAGGTAACAGTGTCACCCGGTAACCCGACGACCCGCTTGATGTAATTGATGCTCGGATCGGATGGCAGACGAAACACTACGACATCGCCGCGCTCTGGTGAGCCGGTTGCGAAAAACTTTTTGTCGATTACCGGCCAGCGCAAACCGTAGGAATACTTCTTGACGAAAATATAATCGCCTTGCAGCAGCGTCGGCATCATGGAACCCGAAGGGATCCGGAACGGTTCGAAAATGAACGATCGAATAATGAGAACGAATAGGAGTACCGGGAAGAAAGACCGCGAATATTCAATCAAGATATTGATCGCACGATTACCGCTGCCGCCCGATGCTTCGATCTTCTTTTGGTAGTAGAAACGGTTAAACGCTACTACAACGCCTGACACGGCGGTCAGGACGGAAAGTATCAATGCCAGGTTAATGCTCAATGCTTAAATCTCACTTATCGACGCGCAGGACAGCGAGAAATGCTTCCTGCGGAATTTGTACGGAGCCGATCTGTTTCATGCGCCGCTTACCGGCCTTCTGTTTTTCCAGCAATTTTCGCTTGCGCGAAATGTCGCCACCATAACATTTGGCGGTGACATTTTTCCGTAACGCTTTCACCGTACTACGTGAAATGACCTGACTTCCGATTGCCGCCTGAATGGCGACATCAAACATTTGACGGGGAATCAGTTTACGCATCTTTTCCACCAATTCTCGCCCCCTGGCCTTGGCGTTGTCACGATGCACAATAATCGACAATGCGTCTACACACTCCTTATTTATCAGTGTGTCGAGGCGCACCAGCGGTGCCGCCTGAAATCGCTCGAAATGATATTCAAAAGAAGCATAGCCGCGACTGATCGATTTCAAACGATCAAAAAAATCGAGTACTACTTCCGCGAGTGGCAGTTCATATTCGATTGACATCTGCCCACCGAGATAGCGCAACTGTTTTTGCACACCTCGCTTCTCTATGCACAGTTTCATCACAGCACCTACATATGCTTCGGGCACCAGGATATTTGCGGTAATAATCGGTTCGCGGAGTTCGACGATCTCGGTGGCCGGTGGAAGGTTGGCAGGATTATCGACATAGTCGACTTTATCGCCGGCGAGCAGGACCTCAAACACTACAGTTGGCGCGGTGGTTATCAGGTCCAGTCCGTATTCACGCTCCAGCCGTTCCTGCACGATCTCCATGTGCAACATGCCGAGGAAACCGCAGCGAAAGCCGAAGCCGAGTGCTGCTGAAGTCTCCGGCTCAAAATGCAGTGCGGCATCATTCAGGCGCAATTTCTGCAGTGCGTCTCTGAAAGCCTCGTAGTCCTCGGACTGGATCGGAAACAAGCCGGCGAATACGCGTGGCTGTATTTGCTTGAAACCTGGCAGCGGCTGATCGCAGGGATTCTTTGTAAGGGTCAGGGTATCGCCAACAGGTGCACCGTAGATATCCTTGATGCCTGCAATAACAAATCCAACCTCGCCTGTTGTCAATGCGGGCCGGTCCTTCATCTTCGGCGTAAAGCTGCCGACCCGGTCCGCCACATATGATCGCTCGGTCGACATCACTGTGATCTTGCTGCCCTTCGGTAATTTGCCGTTGACCACCCGAACCAGCGACACTACACCGACATAGTTATCGAACCAGGAATCGATGATCAGCGCCTGTAGCGGACCATCGGGATCGCCAGTGGGCGCCGGAATCGTTTTGACCAGGTGTTCCAGCAACTCCGGGATGCCCTCACCCGTCTTTGCGCTGACCTGCACGGCGTCCGATGCGTCGATGCCGATGATTTCCTCGATCTCCTTTACCACTTTGTCGGGGTCCGCCACGGGCAAATCGATCTTGTTGAGCACCGGCAAAACCTCGAGGCCCATATCGATTGCCATAAAACAGTTGGCGACGCTCTGTGCCTCGACACCTTGTGCCGCATCGACCACCAGCAATGCGCCCTCGCAGGCGGCGAGGGAACGCGATACTTCGTAAGAGAAGTCGACATGCCCCGGTGTATCGATGAAATTGAGCTGGTATTCGATACCATCTGGCGCACTGTAATTCAGCGACACGCTCTGAGCCTTGATGGTTATGCCGCGTTCCCGCTCGATGTCCATCGAATCCAGCACCTGCTCGGTCATCTCCCTCTCCTGCAGGCCACCGCAGAGCTGGATGAAACGATCGGCCAGGGTCGACTTGCCGTGATCGATGTGCGCAATGATCGAGAAGTTTCGGATATTGTCCATTGAGGGGCTCATAGGCGCGGCGAAGTATACAGAACCTATCTCATAATGCCCCGTGAGCCCGGGAGATCGTTCAGAATGGTGCGAATCGCTGCGGCGTCCAGATGGTACTGACAGACAGTCTGACCAGCGTATTCCACGACGGGTATGCGGACGCCGTACTTCACCGCCCATTCAGGGCGCGTGTCGATGTTCAGTAGTTCGAGATCGAGGCGACCGCGAATCAGGGGCAGGAGATCGTCAATGAGCAGTTCGCACAGGTGACAGCCTGGTCTTGTGTAAACGCGAATCCTGCCAGGGTCATGCGGTTCAGGGAGTATCAACGGCCGACCCTGCAATTTTCGGGACGAATTGCTTCAGGCAATCGCGCCGGTTCAGTTGCCAACGGCCGGCAAGCAGCCCTGCCGTCAGGCCGGCTATGGCATACGCAACGGCCTCCGGGTCGGACAGCGGTCTGCTGATCAACCAGCCGGCAACCAGCATCAGGACAATGCCTGCCAGGGGTAATCCATAGACGAGCAATGAGGCGCGCAACAGGTGCGATGGCTCGAGTGTCAGCCTGACCTCATCGCCCTCGCTTAGCCTTAAGTGCGGAGATAAAGATATTTCCAACATGGCCGGGCGTGTCGAGCCGCTCAGGAGTCCTGCGCCACAGCCCTTCCCGGCTGCGCACCTCGGACAGGCCGCGGTCCGTTCGACCGCAACCGTGGCTCTGCCCTGCCTGATCGAGATAATTTTTCCAACTGGAGAGTTCATACCGGCGTAATTTTACGGGATATTGAATTTGAGTGTGAATCTACCTGTTGGAGCGGCTTCAGCCGCGAATGGCCTAACGCCGGTTCGCGGATAAATCCGCTCCTACGGCCGCTCCCACGGCCGTTCTTTTCGGCGTTCTTCGTGGCTTCTGGATCAGGGTCAGGCGTATCTAGTTCTGCTGCATTGAGGTAGCAATGCGTCGCACGGTCGCAGCCGGAACCTGGCCGACAGCGGTGATCTGGAAATCACCCTGTTGAATGCTGTAGGTGTTCGACGCGCCAACATTGGATTTCTCGGCGAATTGCGCCTCATTCTTTTCGGCAATGAAGACCGAGACTGTCGCCATGCCATCGCTATACACAACATGTGTTACCGGCGCATCGGCGCCCGGCAGCTGTTCGGTCTTGCTCGATGTGGCCCGGAATCCGGATGGCAGGTCGCTACTTCCCCAGTTCGTATCCACGTCCACTGCGTCGTAGCCCGCAGGCTCCCTGAACCAGCTGAAGTTATCCAGACTCATGGAAGGGGCGAGTGCATCTTTGCTGATGTTGCTGCCGATCCTGATGTCAGCAAACTTGATTTGCCCGATCAACTCACCATCGATACTCACTATCTCGGTTTTCAGCGGAAAAGATGTTACCTCGTCGAGCCAGATGCGGTGACCATAGCGAAATTCATCGTGTGGCCGAATTGCCAGCATTATGGCTTGTCGGCCGGCGACCCTGTCTTCGCGGACAATCAAAACGTCGTAATCGGCGCCGTAGCGAATCTCGCTGCTCGGCAACGCCGAAAAAAGCGTGCTCTGGTTGTTCCAGTCTTCGATCAGCACCGTTTGTTTGTCCGGCAAAATGCAATGCACTTCATTGCCGATTCGAATAATTTCGAGCCCGGACCCTTCCTGAGAAACCAGTTTTTCGTGGATTACGCCGTCTATTATTTTGTGCACAATCCTGAGTGCTTCAGATTCGCCGTTTTCTGTCCGAATGACCGTGCCTTCATAGTCGATAACGTTGACCACGTAATTCATTCGATCGAGCAACTCGTCCGGACTCGACTGCGCCCAGGCGGTCACCGAACAAGCCGTCAACACCATAGCCATAGTAAGGGTTGCAAGGTACCTGAAGCTTTGGATGTTACGAATCATGAAATTATTCTGGTTACGGGGTATCGACCGCAGATTTTTCTTCTTCGTTCGGCTCGGCCGCTGCTGCTGGTAGCAGGTGCGGATCCGGCCCAACCTCGATCAGCTCGCGACTTTCCAATGAAATAACGCGCGCGCGAATACCGTTCGGACCCAGCCCGGGTGATGAATCGCCGTGACTCAGGTAGTACTGCATCAACATTTCGCTCGGCTGATCGGCAAGAACCTGATCAACCGCGGGCTCCGTATACATGACCGGGCCGTCATCGATCGCCACTGCACGCTGCAGAAGCGGATCTACCGGACCTTGAATCTGACTGAGCCCGACCAGGGCGAGCACGGCAACCGTCGCGGCGACTGCAACACCGGTGGAGGGCGTCATCAACCGCGATCCAACCACCTTGGGCTCATCGTCTGGCTGTGCCTGCCCGTCGCCCAGGGCCTGCGCAATGCGGCCGCGCAGCTGATCCATCCCCGAAACATCCCGGTCCCGGCGCATCCGCCGTCCAATGTCGAGATACTGCGAAACCTGTTGTCTCAGGGCGGCGTCCTGGCTCAACCGCCGCATTAACAGCTCCGATTCATTCTCCGGCAATTCGCCGTCGACGAAAGCTGATATCTGCATTTTTAACGCGTCGTTCATAAGTCCCCGCACCGGGCTTGCACCCGTAATCTACCGTTCATCTACCGCAGCGCCAAGTCTTTGTTGGCATATCCCGGCTCAAATTAATCAATCAAGTACCAATCTTTTTACCAGGTCAAACGAAATCACCTTACTAATCGATAAGCGTACCAATTTTTTTTCCGATAGCGTCCCGCGCACGAAAAATCCTCGACCGCACCGTGCCTACCGGGCAGTCCATTGTTTGTGCAATCTCCTCGTAAGTCATTCCATCGAGCTCCCGCAAAATAATGGCTGTCCGCAAATCGTCGGGTAGCGCGTCAATGGCGCGTTCCACAGTATCGTGCAGCTCCTGGCTAAGCGTCATGCCCTCGGGCGTGTCGGTCTCCCTGAGCTTGGCATGCAGTTCATATTGCTCCGGGTCCTGCAGGTCCAGTTCAACATCCATCGGCCGTCGTCGCTGCGCAGCCAGGTGATTTTTGGCGGTATTCACCGCAATCCTGTAGAGCCACGTATAAAACGCGCTATCACCGCGAAACCTGGGCAACGCCCGGTAGGCCTTGAGGAAAGCCTCCTGGGTGATGTCCAAAGCCTGATCCGGATCCCGCACATAACGCATCACCAGGTTGACGATTTTGTGCTGGTACTTAAGTACCAGCAGATCGAAAGCACCTTTTTCACCCTTTTGGACACGCCGGACCAATTGGGCGTCGGTGGGCTCAGTTGCCATATTGCAAGGCCCCACTCACGCAGTGGCTCAGCCAACCAACTCTCGGATAGACCCGGGGATATCCGGAAAGTTCTCTAAACACCGCACGAATCATGGGTTTTTGTACCCAAACTGTGATCTCTGTCGATAGATTTTGTGCCGCCATGCGGGCCTGATTTCATGAGGTATATTAGAGGGTACCCTAAACGCGGCAGATGGTATCAGCTTCCATCCTGGCGGCCAAAGGCCGCGCGGCGATGCCGCCAAATCAGTTGCAGGCGTTGCCACTCGAGGTCTCTGGCCGGGTCTCCTCGCAGCAACTCCCCATATCGGCTGCCGTCGGGAAATCGCAGCCAAAGCCAGCCCAGGCGGGACAAGACCATACTGCCCGAAAGCAAGGTCAGCGCCTCGAGGCGGCCATCCGGCCCAAGGCCCGAAATATTACCCTCAGCGTCCAGCCGTATGAGCCGCAGCCGTGCGGCACCGCGGACGAGCCCTCTGAGCTCGCGAAGACTCTCGCCAACCCAGGCAACGGCGAGCAGAATCCGCCAAACCAGGGCCAGTGGCATAAGCAGGATCAGAACAAAGCCTGTCATCATCGCCAGAGCGCCGCACACAAGCACGCATTGTCGCAACCGCGGTTCAGGCTTGAGGACGGTTTCGAATCTGCTTGACGACATTGGCTAGCGCGGCCTCCGGAGGCGACTGTCCGCCCAACAAATAACCGATCAGATCCGGGTCGGGAAGCGCCAGAAGTTCGCGAAACGCCTGCTTTTGGTCCTCGCTCGCCTGCAGGTAGTCGTTTTCGAAATAGTTGGTGAGGAGAATGTCCAGCTCACGCATGCCGCGTCTGCATTGCCACCTCAGCTGAGCATCGTTCATAGACAGACTCCGATGTTGGGGTCACCCATTGCCGTCTCATAAACATCGCCCGCCGGGGCGGGCGATCGGAGGTACAGCTTGCGGAGATCTCACTGCCGCTAGTGCCTTCTTTCCGCCAGCATTCTTTTGGTTTCGGCAATCGCTTTGGCCGGGTTGAGGCCCTTGGGGCAGGCAGGGGTGCAGTTCATGATCGTGTGACAGCGATACAGGCGGAATGGGTCCTCAAGATCATCCAGCCGCTCGCCCTTTGCCTCGTCGCGGCTGTCGATCAACCAGCGATAGGCCGCCAGCAATGCCGCCGGACCGAGGAAACGATCGCTGTTCCACCAGTAACTCGGGCAGGCGGTCGAACAACAGGCGCAGAGAATGCACGCGGCCGGTTCGTCGATCAGTTCCTGGTCCGACTTGCTTTGCAGTCTCTCGCGATCGGGCGGCGCCGGTGTGCGTGTCTGCAACCACGGTTTGATCGAGGCGTACTGCGCATAAAAATTGGTGAGATCAGGAACGAGGTCTTTCACGATCGGCATGTGCGGCAATGGATACACTTTTATTATTTTGCCCTTGACGCTGTCGGAGGTGACAGTACAGGCGAGCGTATTGCTGCCGGCAATATTCATCGCGCACGAGCCGCAAATTCCTTCGCGGCACGATCGCCTGAACGTCAGTGTTGGATCGATTTCGTCTTTGATCTTGATCAGGACGTCCAGCACCATCGGGCCACAGCTATCCATGTCAACATCGTAGGTATCCATGCGCGGATTTTCGCCAGAGTCCGGATCAAAACGGTAGACGGCGAAGCGGCGCACATTGGCGGCACCCTCGGCAGCCGGAAAATGCCTGCCCTTGTTAATTCGCGAATTGGGAGGGAGTCGAAAATCAGCCATCAGTAAACCCGGGCCGCCGGCGGAATCGCCTCGACCTCGTCCGTCAATGTGTTCTGATGCACAGGCCGGTAGTCGAAGGACACCGTGCCGTCCCGGGCAATCCACGACAATGTGTGCTTCATCCAGTTATCGTCGTCCCTGTGCGGATAATCCTCGCGTGCGTGTGCGCCGCGACTCTCGAGCCGGTTCAGCGCGGAATGGATGGTGGTCATCGCATTAAGCAGCAAATTCTCGAGCTCCAGTGTCTCTATAAGATCTGTGTTCCAGATGAGCGAGCGATCGGACACATGAACGTCTGCAAAACTGTCGTAAGTCTTGCGCAGTAACGCAGTACCTTCCGCCAGCGTCTCCCCGGTGCGGAAAACGGCTGCGTGATTTTGCATGATCCTCTGCATCTCGAGACGGATTTCGGAGGTCGGCCGTGAGCCATGGGCATTTCTTATTGTATCAATTCTTGCGACGCTGTTTTGGCCGGCATCGTCGGGCAGGTTAGCGTGACGCGCGCCCGGTTGCATGGTCTCGGCGCAGAAATGAGCCGCTGAGCGTCCGAACACGACCAGGTCAAGCAGCGAGTTCGAGCCGAGACGATTCGCACCATGCACCGAGACGCAGGCGGCTTCGCCGACCGCCATCAGCCCCGGCACAGCCGACTCGGCATCGCCATCTTTTACCGTCACTACCTGGCCGTTGACGTTTGCCGGTACACCGCCCATGTTGTAGTGCACCGTAGGCAGGACCGGAATCGGCGCCTTGGTGACATCGACTCCCGCGAAAATTCGTGCGGATTCCGCGATACCCGGGAGACGCTCGTCAATCACTTCCGGGCCAAGGTGCTCCAGGTGCAGGAAGATATGATCTTTGTCTGCACCGACACCCCGACCTTCGCGGATTTCGATCGTCATCGAGCGGCTTACGACATCCCGCGAGGCGAGGTCTTTCGCGTTCGGCGCATAACGTTCCATGAATCGTTCGCCATCCGAATTCGTAAGATAACCACCTTCGCCACGGGACCCCTCGGTAATCAACATCCCGGCGCCGTAGATGCCCGTCGGGTGAAACTGCACGAACTCCATGTCCTGCAACGGCAAACCGGCACGCAGCACCATCGCGTTGCCATCGCCGGTACAGGTATGTGCCGAGGTGCAGGAGAAATAGGCCCGACCGTAGCCGCCTGTCGCAAGGATGACCTGGTGCGAGCGAAAGCGATGCAATCTGCCGGTCGCGAGATCAATGGCCACGACGCCGCGGCAGGCGCCGTCCTCCATGATCAAATCGATGGCGAAGTATTCGATGTAGAACCCGGCATCGTGCTTTAGCGATTGTTGATCCAGGGTATGCAGCATCGCGTGACCGGTCCGGTCTG
>JADFGH010000326.1 GCA_022567775.1 Pseudomonadota bacterium
GAAACACTGGTCGCTGACAGTGGTGAGGACGGCATCCGTCAGGCAGAGGCATTGCGGCCCGATTGCATACTGATGGACATCGTGATGCCAGGCATGAACGGTTTCCAGGCGACTCGCAAGCTGACGCACGACCCGCGAACCTCGAGCATTCCAGTCATCATGGTGACGACCAAGGACCAGGAGACCGACAAAATCTGGGGCATGCGCCAGGGTGCAGTCGAATACATCGTGAAGCCGATCGGGCAAAAAGAGCTGGCCGCGAAAATCAACTCGGTAATGGCTGATTAAATGGCCAAGACCCCGCAACTGGCAGCGCTCGTCGAGCAACCATTTGAATTGCTCCTGGAGCTGGAGCGACGCAGCCGCGTGGCTTTTGCGGGCAAGGGCGGCGGCATGCCAGAGGAGTGGGTCGGCGTCGGTTTTCGCATGGGGCAGGAACAGTTTGTCGCAAACCGTGACCAGGTCCGGGAAGTTCTGATGCTGCCGGACGCGATAACCCGGGTACCCGGCGCGCAGCGCTGGATGCTCGGAATTGCGAATCTTCGCGGTCATTTATTGCCGCTCATCGATCTGAAGATGCTGCTCGGTAGCGGGCGCACATCGTTGCGTCGAGCCACACGCGTTATTTCCGTCAATCATCGGGAAATTCCCGCCGGCCTGGTGGTGGACGAAGTGCAGGGATTCAGGCGCTTCATGAACAGCGAATTCAATGAAAAGGCACCGCAAACTGCCGTTCGGTGTGACCGGTATTTGAACGGCGCCTATCAACGAGGCCATGACGTGTGGCCGATATTCGGCTTATACGATCTGGTGGAAAGCAGCGCGTTTCTGCAGGCCGCCGCCGATTAGGGTGGCGTTAATTTTGAATTGACTTTGGTATTGCAAAGCCATGGCTCGAAATACTGACAAATCATCCGCCTTCACTTTTCTTGCGCTGTTGCTTGGACTGGTGCTCCTTGCGACGGGCGGGATACTGACTCTGCAGCTAACCAGCAGCGCATCGTCCGATGGCCCAGGCATTGCACTTGCCGCCGTATCGCAGGCTATTCCACTGCATGCTGCAGCAGCAGTGAGCGGGGACGCAGACGGATTTGCGAGGCTTGCGGACGACGTGCAACGCCTTGCGGCTCTGCGCCGGAATTCTTCGTTGTCCGGGATGCCGGGAGGAGCAGCCGCGTGGGATGAATTGAACCGCCATGCCCAGGCTATCCTTGCCAGGCGCGCCGATATCGAATCCATTTTTTCTGCGTCCGCGTCTGTCAATCAGCACATGCCGGTATTGCTGTCAGCGTCCGACGAACTGCTGAGTCAGTCCGGCGCAACAGCCGTAATTCAGGAATTCCAGAATCGCGGCGCCGCAGTACAGATTTCACTGGCACTGCTGGCGGCAAGCGTCGGCGCCGGCGATGCAGAGACGATTGCTGCAGCCATCGCAACCGACATGACCTATATGCGCATGGTCACCGATGCGCTTTCCGGCGCCGACACCAACCTGGATGTCGCCGCTCTGGATGATGCAACCAGGGAACTTGCACTGATGCCTGTCATCAGCGAACTCATGGAGATTGAGGCGCAGATTGACACTGCCGTTACCACCAATCTGGCCGGCATTGGCGCCAGCCTGTCAGGGACTGCCAGTATTTCGTCCATGCTGCTTGAATCGGAGTTTTCCGACGCCGGATCCGGTGGCGGGGGAATTCTGGCTGAGCCGTTAGTGCCGCCTGGTTTGCTGGGTGTGGCGCTATTGCTTGTAATCGGCCTTATTTTCATGCACTCGAAAACAGCCGTTTATGAAGAAACATCGAGAGAGCAGTCGGAACAGAATGAAAAAAACCAGCAGGCAATTCTGAGGCTGCTGGACGAACTAGGCAGTCTTGCCGATGGTGATTTGACGGTGGAGGCAACGGTAACCGAAGACATCACCGGCGCGATCGCCGACTCGATCAACTACGCGATTGAGAAATTGCGTGAGCTGGTGGTGACAATTAACGACACGGCCATCATGGTAGATTCAGCAGCGAAACAAACTGCAAGCACCGCGGTGCATATGGCGCGCGCTTCTGCTACGCAAACAAAAGAAATCGCGGCCGCAACCGAGTCAATCGTGTCAATGGCCGCATCGATCGAAGAAGTATCCGGAAATGCGGAACGCTCATCAGACGTAGCACGGCATTCGGTCGAAGTTGCGCACAAAGGCGGTGACGCGGTGCGTCGAACGATCGACGGCATGAATGCCATTCGGGAAACTATTCAGGAAACATCAAAACGAATCAAGCGGCTCGGCGAAAGCTCGCAGGAAATCGGCAACATCGTCGAACTCATCAATGACATTGCCGAGCAGACCAACATTCTTGCACTCAACGCATCGATTCAAGCTTCAATGGCCGGCGAGGCTGGCCGCGGCTTCGCAGTTGTTGCAGACGAAGTCCAAAGGCTCGCCGAGCGCTCGACCAATGCGACGAAGCAGATCGAAGTCCTTGTGCGAACAATTCAGGCCGACACCAACGAAGCTGTCGTGTCGATGGAGCGTAGTACGACGGACGTGGTTGGCGGGGCATTGCTCGCCGAGAACGCAGGCGCGGCTCTGGACGAAATCGAAAAAGTATCAAATCAAATTGCGACTCTCGTACAGAATATCTCGGAATCTGCGCGCCACCAGGCTGCGGCTGCGGCCGACGTAACGCGCCGCACGACGCGGCTGCGTGAAATCAGTGAACAGACGGGCAAAGCAACGACTGCGACGGCAGCCGCCATATCAAAACTTTCCGATCTTGCAACACAGCTCAGAAAAACAGTCGCCGGATTCACTTTGCCCAAAGAGGCACCGCAGTCGGACGCCTTGTCCTCTTCTTCTTCTTCTTCGAAGAATTTCGGCGATCAACAGGCAGACAAGCAGGCACAGACGGGCTAGCAACAACACGGATCGTTGATGACAGGCGAAATCAGCATACAAGAGCAGGACCTCGACACAGGTCGCGGCGAGATCACTGTGAACGCGTTGTCGATTGTCAGCCACGAACTCATTGAGACGATGCGCAATGCCCATCTTGCGCTCGAAGATTGCGTTGATGGTCGCGGCGGATCAGCGGCGCTGGTGCGCGCAGGTGA
>JADFGH010000327.1 GCA_022567775.1 Pseudomonadota bacterium
GAGGGCGCTGGAAGAAGTCCTGTTTGAATTGACCGGCCAGACGCAGACGCCAACAGCGATCCAGTCCGGCCACGCATGAACAGTCCGGGCTAGCGTATTACTGTCTCCGGGCCTGCCGCCGATCTGTTCGAGGCGCCAGTCACAAATCCGCCCGCAGAGAACCTTCGATCCGCCGCTCATGGCGCGGAATTTCTCAGGCGTGCCGAAGAGGTAACCGCCCGCCCACCAAACACCATCCGGCCCGGCACGTTATTTAGGGGTACTCTTAAGCTGATGACCGCGACCGAGAAAATGAGAATGCAAAAGACGGTCGCGGATTTTCCTGCAGAACTACAGGAGGTGGTCTCGTTGTGGGTAGATCGCCTCCATGAACAAAGCGCCGACCTGCCCGGGCAGGAACATGCTCTGAGGGTCTTGCTGCATCTTGTCGCCACAAGCGATTTTGCTGCCAGTGTTCTGTTACGGGAATGGGAGTGGTTCCAGGCGGCGCTGACCAACGGTGAGTTGTCCGTGCCGCCGCAGGACGCGGCTATGGTGAAGTTTATCGGCGACTTCCATTCCGCCGGTGCCGATACCGTTGTCGCCAAGTCGCGCCTGCGGCAGTTTCGAAATCGGGCTTTGACTCATATCCTGTGGCGCACGATTGAAGGATCCGGAAATCTGCGGGAATCGCTGTCGTCGCTGTCAAAGCTGGCAGATGGCCTGATCGAAGCTGCGGTTGGCTGTTCCGGCTGGCTGCTTTCACCGCGGTTTGGGATTGCGCGGAACGCCGGGGGCCAGGAGATTCCACTTGTCGTGCTCGCCATGGGCAAACTGGGCGGCCGCGAGCTCAATTTTTCCTCCGACGTCGATCTCATTTTTCTATACCGGGAAGAGGGCGAGACCGATGGGTCCCGCAGCATAAGCGCACACGAATACTTCACCCGTCGCACCCGGCAAATTGTGGCTCTGCTTGACGAGGTAACCGCGGACGGCTTCGTGTACCGGGTCGATACCCGGCTAAGACCCTTCGGGGCGAGTGGACCGCCGGTCACCAGTTTTGCGTCCCTGGAGTCTTACCTGTTGCAGCACGGCCGTGGCTGGGAGCGTTATGCATACATAAAGGCAAGGGTGGTCAGCCCAGGCGACGATCAGGCAACGGTCCGTGAATTGATGGGCGACATCATCGAGCCTTTCGTGTATCGGCGCTACCTCGACTACGGCGTATTCGAATCGCTGCGTGAAATGAAAGCACTGATCTCAGCCGAAATTCAAACGCATGAACTCGCCTCGAATATCAAACTCGGTCCGGGCGGGATTCGTGAGATCGAATTTATCGCACAGGCGTTGCAACTTGTTCGTGGCGGCGGTGACGCAGCTTTGCGAAACCCTGAATTGCAAACAGTGTTGCCGTTGCTGGCCAGCGGCAAGGGACTCTCATCGTCGACGGTTAACGGATTGCTTGCTGCCTACGTTTTCCTGCGCGAGCTGGAGAATGCGATGCAGGCCATTCACGATCGTCAAACGCATGATGTTCCGCAGGATGCCGTCGATCAGGCGCGCCTGGTGCTGGCGCTGAACTACGACTCCTGGCAAGCACTACTGGATGATCTCGACACGCAGCGGCAGGAGGTCAGCAAGCACTTTGACAACTTGTTGTTCAGTGGTGCCGAAGACATGTCGCAGCCCGACCTTGTTCGGGCACTGACGACTTTGTGGAGAACCGGCGCATCTGCAGAACAATGGCAAGACGTTCTGCAAGCGAATGAGTATCGGGAAGCGGCTCTGCTGGCCGCGACCATCCACAGGTTTGCGACAGCCTCCGTTCAGCGTCAGATCGATGCAACGGCACAACGGCGGCTCGGCCGCTTCATGCCGTTGCTGATGCTGCAGTTGCAGGACCGGCAGGTTCCTAATCTCATCCTTGAGCGGATCCTGGGGGTCATTGGCCAGATATTGAGGCGTAGTGCATATGTTTCCCTGCTCATTGAGAATCCTGCTGTTCTTGGACGCCTCGTCGGCCTGTGCGAAAACAGTGCATACCTTGCGCAGGAAATTGCACGACATCCGTTGCTGCTCGACGAACTGCTGGACCCGAGGCTGCACTCGGCAGCGATCACCGCAGCTAATATGCGCGAAGACCTGGAGCAGCGCGCGAAAGGCATCGAAGCCACTGACAGTGAGCGGCAGATAGAGGTTCTTGGTCAGTTTCAGCGCGCCAACCTGTTTCGTATTGCGATTGCCGACCACAGCGGGAACCTGCCAATCATGAAAGTCAGCGACTGGCTTACAGAACTCGCTGAAATCGTTCTGAATCGGGCGCTGGATATCGCCTGGGCGGATCTTGTGAAAAAACACGGTACACCGACATTCTTTACGGTGCATGGTAAACGCCGCGCCGGTTTCGGCGTTATCGCCTACGGCAAGCTTGGCGGCATGGAGTTGTCGTATCGATCGGACCTGGACCTCGTGTTTCTACATGACTCAAGTGGGCAGAAGCAGGAAACCGACGGCGACAATCCCCTCGGCAACAGTATGTTTTTCGGCCGCCTTGTCAGGCGCCTGACACATTTTCTGACGGCTCAGACAGCATCGGGGGCCCTGTACGAAGTCGATACACGGCTGCGGCCAAGCGGTCGCTCCGGCTTGCTGGTGAGTACGATCGAGGGCTTTGAGCGGTACCAGGAAGAGCATGCGTGGACCTGGGAGCATCAGGCACTCTTGCGCAGCAGGCCGGTCGCTGGCAGCGCGGTTATTGCGCGTGAGTTCGAGCGGATACGATCTGAGACGCTGCGGTTCAGGGTCCACCGCGAACAGCTGCTCGAGGACGTTAAATCGATGCGCGCAAAAATGCGCAGCCAGCTCGACAAGAGTGATGCGCAGCAATTCGACCTCACGCAAGGCGCAGGCGGCATCGGCGACATCGAGTTCCTGGTGCAGTACCTCGTGCTGAAGAATGCCGGCGAACACCCTGCAGTGATTCATTATCCGGACAATATCCGGCAACTGGGCACGCTGGCCGCCGCCGGCTGCCTTGCACAAGCGGATGTCGTGCGGCTGCAGGAAATCTACAAAGCCTACCGGCTGTGCCTGCACCGGCTCGCCCTGGATGAAAAGC
>JADFGH010000328.1 GCA_022567775.1 Pseudomonadota bacterium
CAGGAACTCACCGGTTCGGGCTTCGACCGTAAATCCGCTGTTGTCGTCGCGCAGCACAAAGTTCAGTACGCCGGCGATGGCATCGGAACCGTACTGTGCCGAGGCGCCGTCACGCAGCACTTCCAGCTGCTTGATCGCCAGGGCAGGAATGGACGCCAGGTCCGCGCCCTGTGAACCGGACGTCAGGCTACCGCCACCTTCTGCGATGACGCCTGAACGATGGCGGCGTTTGCCGTTAACCAGTACCAGCACGTTATCCGGCGGCAGACCACGCAGGGTTGCCGGACGCACCAGCGTTGCGGCATCGGAGATGCCGTATCGCAGGACATTGTAGGACGGCAGCGTGTTCTTCAGCATTTCGTCCATATCGCCGGTACCCATGTTCACGAATTCCGCGCCAGTGATCACATCGATAGGTACTGCAGACTGGGACTGGGTGCGTTCCGCACGCCGTGTTCCCGTGGTGATGATTTCTTCGATCACCTCGTCGGCACCGGCCTGTGCTTGTGCGACCGGAGCGAGTCCGGGCATTACAAGAAAAGCGGCAGAGACGGGAATCAGAAACCTAAAGGCACTAGGTAATCTAAGCATTTGCTTTCTCCCCCATAGTTATATGGTGTCAGGAATTATTGCCCGGTCGCGCGTGAAAGCCACGCACTTCGAACGCGAGTGCGCATTGAACCACAACTCCAAACAGAAAATAAAGCTTTGCAGGCCACTATTTTGGGGATTTCAGGGTTTTAGCCACAATGGACTGTTGTTTTTTTGCATCAAACTGCAGATTGCGCTTAATGCCGCGCATTTTGCGTGCCGGGTGCAGAAACTGTAGTGCTGTCATCAAGCGGCCCATCGCCAGTCATGCCACTAGCCGCCCGGATCCCGGGCACAGGTAGCGAGTCTTGCGGTTTTGCGGTAGTTTGCGCGCTCAGTGCCAGAGTCACCTAGTGGCCGGCGACTGCCATGCCGGGCCTCGTTCGCGAGGAGCCATTTCATCCTCGCCGCCGAATTCGAAAGCGTGCAACTATGCGGAAACAGGATCGACCTCTCTCGACTGAGACCATGCTGGTGCACGACGAGCGGCATGCCGAGGGCGCGGCATCTCCGCCAATCTACCAGACCTCGAACTTTACTTTCCAAAGCTACCAGTCGATGGTGGAGCGTTTCCGCGGAGATTCGACCCAGCCGGTTTACTCAAGGGTCGACAACCCCACGGTCTCGGTGCTGCTGGACAAGATCTCCCGGCTGGAAGGCGGCGAGGGCGCCGCTGCATTTGCCAGCGGCATGGCCGCCATCAGCAACGCCGTGCTGAGCCACGTCGCGTCAGGCGACCGGATCGTGTGCGTCAGGCACGTTTATCCCGATACCTACCGGCTATTGAAAGGACTGTGCGCACGTTTCGACATCGCCACCGATTTTGTTGACGGGACCGATTTCGCGGCCATCGAAGCCGCGCTCCCGGGCGCGAAGCTGCTGTATCTCGAGAGCCCCTGTAGCTGGGTCATGGAGGAACAGGATATCGCCAGCATCGCCCGGCGCGCGCACGCCCATGGCGTCACTACCCTCGTCGATAACAGCTGGGCGTCACCCATATTTCAAAAGCCGCTCGAGTCAGGTGTCGACCTGGTGGTGCACTCCGCGTCAAAGTACATCTCCGGCCACAGCGATGTCGTTGCCGGCCTGGTCGTCGGCCGCCGCTCCGCTATCGACAGAATGAACCGTGAAGTGACGCCGTATCTCGGCGCCAAACTGTCGGCGCAGGAGGCGGCATTGCTGTTGCGCGGCCTGCGCACCCTGCCGCTGCGCATGCAGCAGCACCAGGCAAGTGCGCTCACGATCGCCGGGCGACTTGCACAGCACGAGATGGTGAAGCAGGTGCATCATCCCGGGTTATCAAGAAAAGAATTTTCCCTGCTGCAGGGTTACGGTGGCCTGTTCAGCTTCGAGCTTGACGAAAGGCTCGACATCCCCGCGTTTTGTGATGCCCTGTCAATCTTTCGGCTGGCAGTAAGCTGGGGTGGGCACGAAAGCCTGGTTATGCCGGCCGAGGTGTCCATCAACCAGGCGGGAGAGCATAACGCCGCCGTCGATTTCGGCGTGTCGCCGAGATTGATCCGGCTGTTCGTCGGACTCGAAAATCCCGAAGATCTCTGGTTCGACCTGTCTCAAGCGCTTGCCTGTGCGTAAGCCTATTTCCCTGTTCGAGGCAGCGCTTCCGCTCATCGCGATGCTCGCCTGCCTGGTCGGCGGCCGGCTGTTTTTTCCGGCGAGCACGGATCTGCTGGTAGCCGTCATGCTGATCGCTGCCGTGGTCGCCGGCCTGATTGCCGTTCGACATGGCTACGGATGGGCAGACATCGAGCGTTCCACGGCGCAAAAATTCGCCTCCGTGTTTCCGGTGATCCTGATCCTGCTGTCGATCGGCATGTTGATCGGCACCTGGATGTTCAGTGGCACCATCCCGATCCTGGTTTACTACGGCATCCAGCTGGTCGATCCGCAATACATGATCCTCACCGCATTCTTAGCGACCGCCGTCATGTCACTGACCGGTTCTTCGTTCGCCGCGGCCGGAACCATTGGCGTCGCCCTGATGGGTGTGGCCGGCGCGGTGGACGCACCCCTTGCAGCGACGGCCGGTGCCGTGGTGTCCGGTGCCTACTTCGGCGACAAGCTGTCGCCGCTGTCTGATTCCACGAACATCTGCGCCATCGGCGCCAATGCCAATCTTTACGATCACATTCGTAACATGGTGTATACGGCACTGCCGTCATTCACCGTCGCGCTCGTCGTTTACTTCGTCGCCGGCACCCTGGCTGAGGTCGATGTATCGGTGTCCCTCGAGAATCATGCGCTCCTCAGCGAAATCGAGCAGGCGTACGTCCCGAGCTGGCTGGTTTTCCTGCCGGTGCTGGTCGTCCTCTGGGGAACACTCAATAGAAAACCGGCGGCGTTGACGATGGCTGCATCATCGGTCGTTGCGTTGGCGGTCGGCATCGGCGTACACGGTTTCGACGTAAACAGCGCGGTGCTGTCCGCAATATCAGGTTTCGATGTGAGCATGACCGGCGAATTCGCCGCGGGCGGCCCG
>JADFGH010000023.1 GCA_022567775.1 Pseudomonadota bacterium
GGACCAGGCCCGGTCCGAGGGCAGACAGCATTCCTGGACACTGCCGAGAACATCATCCCGGGATTCATTGCCCCCGGAACGCTCGCGCAGTTGCACGTCAGCCATCAACGCGATCGCAGCACCACTCCAGTAAACTTTCATCAGCCCGTTGCGCACCTCTCCATTGGTGGCCTCGTTCGGCGAGAGTTCGGGTCGCGACTGCCGGCCACGCTCAAAGCCGTCATAAATTTTTTGCCATGCATACAGATCATCGTAAGCGCCGGATCGGGCAAGCAGGACGTTCTGGTAGTACTGCGCAAAGCCCTCGGAAATCCAGCGGTACTTGCGATCAACATAGGGCAGCATAAGGTGACTGAATTCATGCGTCGCTGTCCAGTCGGCAAGCAGCGCCTCGAGGGATTGTGTTTGATCGACTTGCAGTTCGACCGTCTCGCCGCCGTCGCGAATCACGCGGCCGAAAGGAACCGCACTCCGCTCATTGCTGCGGCCGTTGCCGACCGGAATGACGACAACCTGTGGCGATGGATTCGGAAAGCGCCCGTAGGCCAGGCTGACGTCCGTTGCGGTCGCATTGATCCACTTGACGATCGACTCATTGTCCATTTCTTCCACGCCGTTGAGCAGGCTGACGCGAAGCGTTGCGCCGGGCACCTCGAGCTCGCGGTAGTCGAAATTACCGAATACTGCTGGCGCGAAGGCGCTTTCCGGAGACTGCGAAAGCAGATATACGGGACCGTCCCCAGGGAGTTGCTGCCAGGGGACCGAGACCTGCACGTTTTCGGGAAGTCTGAATTTGACCTGGATCGTGGTGCCATTGCGCAGTTCGGGGCGCCACATCCAGTAGGATGGGGAAACGATAATGTTTTCCGGCGCCAGCATTTCGTCGTAGGGATGCTCCTGCGCGGCGCGCTCCAGGTCCACGGTGTAATTCATGCAGCTGATGCCATGCGCCGGCAGCATCATGCGCAGGTTGCGCATCCTGATCTGCTGGTCGTCACTACAACCGCGGACATCGATAAGAAATTTTCCGGCATCGTGGGATCTTGCGATCACGCTGTCGATGGGATGACTGAATCTCGCCTCTACCCACAGGCGGCTCATCGAATAGTCGATGCTCACCGTGTAGTGGTGGGTGACTGGTTCCGCCGATGCGGAAGTACTGCACAACAGGCAAACCAGCGCTATTAGCCGCACGGGATGCATCGACCGCTGTAAGTGAAGATAAATAATTGTCGCCCTCGCCGGCTGGCCCGGCTTGTTTGCACATATGGTCAATTATGCCGGACCTGCAGCCGTGTCCAACGCTTTGAACGGCCGAATGTGAATGCGTTCACACTTTAGGTGCGATTCGGGGCTGAAAACCGCGATCTGACCGATTGTACGCGTTATCCGTTATGCCTGTGTTCAGGTTCTTGGGGTATCCTCTGCCGCTGTTTCGGGGCGCGTGCAGACCGAATTTGCATTAACATACGCGACCACAAAATGATGAATAACGACGGAAGGAGATTCCCTTGAGTAAAATTGCAAGACGCCAGTTCATTCAATTGTCGGCTGTTGCGGCAGCGGGTTGCCTGGTACGGCCGGGCAACGAAGCCAATGCCCAGGACATGCCGAAAATTGAGGAAAGCGATCCAATCGCGCAATCGCTGAAGTATGTTCACGATGCCAGCAGTGTTGATCCTGCACAGCGGGCCAATCCGGCTACAGACCAGGACTGTGCAAACTGTGCGTTGGTACAGGGCGCGGACGGCGACGAATGGCGGCCATGCCAGATATTCCCGGGCAAGCTCGTTAATGCCAAGGGCTGGTGCTCCGTCTGGGCGCCGATGGCATAGGCATAATTGATTGGACCAGTTATTTGCGCGTTCATAATGATTGGCACAAGCTCATCATTCATCGGCTCGCGGTCCTGCTGTTGGTGGTGCCAGTTCAAAGTCGCAGGTGGCGGATTTGATGACGCAGCCTGAGGTACAGCACTTCTACCATGAGCAGACTGGCACACTGACTTACGTCGTCAGTGATCCGGAAACATCAGCCGCAGCGGTCATTGACCCGGTGCTCGGCTTCTCTGTCGTGTCTGGCCGGACCGATGCTGAACCGGCTGAGGAGTTAATTGCCTTTATTGAGAACAATGGTCTGCATCTGGACTGGATTCTCGAAACACACGCGCACGCCGACCATCTGTCGTCAGCACAACTCCTGAAATCGGAACTCGGCGGCAAAATTGCCATCGGCGAGGGCATTTGCAAGGTCCAGGAAAACTTCGGATCGGTATTCAACCTGCAAGCGCCATTTGCGGCTGATGGTCATCAGTTCGACCATCTTTTCAGCGACAATGAAGTCTTTGCACTGGGCAATATCGAGTGCCGCGTTATGCACACGCCGGGGCACACCAGCGACAGCGTGACTTACCGGATTGGTAATTTCGCGTTTATTGGCGACACTCTTTTCATGGTGGATAGTGGCACCGCGCGCTGTGATTTTCCCGGCGGGAACGCCGGGCTGCTTTACGACTCGATACAGAAGCTGTTGTCACTGCCGGACGACACGATTCTGTGCATGTGCCACGACTATCCGCCGGAGGGCCGGTCCCTGCGTTATGAGGTGACGGTCAGAGAGCAAAAGGAAGACAATATTCACGTCGGTGGCGGAACAGGCAAAGATGAGTTCATTGCGATACGCAAGGCTCGCGATGAGACGCTCTCATTGCCGGCGCTGATACTGCCGTCGATCCAGGTCAACATCAGGGCCGGCCATCTGCCCGTGGCGGAAGACAACGAAATCTCCTACATCAAGATCCCCCTGAACACTCTTTGAATACACATGGACATTGTTCCCTGGGTACAATTCGTGCCTTGACGACCGCGGAGATTTCTCTTGTTCGAATCACTGGAGCGCATGCCACCCGACGCTATTCTGAAGCTGATCGCAGAATACGGGAGTGATCCGCGTGATAACAAGGTCGACCTTGGCGTCGGCGTGTACCGGGATGCTGCAGGCAATACGCCGGTATTCCGCGCCATCAAGAAGGCTGAGCAACGATTGCTCGATACGCAGACGAGCAAGTCGTACCTGGGCAGTCGCGGTGCCGCAGACTTCTGTGATGCAATGCGAGCCCTGGTGTTCGGAGACAGTGCTCCCCACAACGATCGTGTCATGACGCTGCAGACGCCGGGCGGTTCGGGCGCGTTGCGGGTAGCGGCCGGTGTGATCCTGCGGGCAAATTCCGATACAACGATCTGGGTCAGCGATCCGACCTGGAACAATCATGTGCCGCTTCTCGCCGGCGCCGGTGCGAAACTCGAGAGTTACCCCTATTACGATGCCGTCAGAATGAGTTGCGTTTTGATGCAATGCTCGAGGTCCTGAACAAGGTGCCCTCAGGTGACGTTTTGCTGCTGCACGGCTGTTGCCACAACCCGACCGGTATGGATCTTTCTGCCGGGCAATGGGATGAGGTTATCAAGGTCGTCGTTGAGCGCGGATTAGTGCCGTTTATCGATCTGGCCTACCAGGGATTTGCGGACAGTCTCGACGAAGATGCATACGGCGTGCGTGCGATGTTCGATCGCGTGCCGGAAATGATCGTTGCGGCTTCCTGCTCCAAGAATTTCGGCCTTTATCGGGAGCGAGCGGGTGCTTTGACTTTCGTGTCATCGAATGCGGACACTGCTGCAATCGTCAGCAGTCAGGCGCTCAACATCGTCAGGACAATGTATTCGCTACCGCCGGATCACGGCGGCGCCGCAGTCACGATAATTCTCGATGACCCGGACCTGCGCAATGAATGGCTGGCTGAACTTAATGAAATGCGCAAGCGAATGAAAGAGATGAGATCGATGATCATTGCAGGGCTGGGAAAAACAGCACCGGATCGAGACTTTTCCCATATCGAACGTGCCAACGGCATGTTCTGTTACCTGGGGGTCTCGCCGGAGCAGGTTGCGCGGTTGAAACAGGAATACGGGATTTACCTGGTCGACTCGGGCCGCATAAATGTGTGCGGCATTACCGGCGACAACGTCGAGTATCTTTGCGCATCGATTGCCGCTGTTATTTAGACATCGATCGCCCGGTGGGCCGGGCTCCTGCGAAACCATTGATTGCTTATTCGGAACATGGGAATTGTGGAAAGGGCTCGTAGGAGCTCGCCCCAGCGAGCGATTCGGGTTAAACCACACGCATCGGGCATCGATCGCCCGGTGGGCCGGGCTCCTGCGGTATTACATTTTTTCTTTGGCATTGGATCCGCCGGAGAAGTACACGCGGCTTTGCGTATCGATCCCCAGGCGCTCGGTAACGCCGGCATTCAGTTCCAGGACAAAGTTCAGCGGCTCGCTTGCGTGGATCGACTCTAACGACAAAGGTTCGGTATTGGTCACGATATTGGCGATCGAACCGTCGGCACGAATGAAAAGCATGTCGAGTGGCATGTAGGTGTTTTTCATCCACATCGACAGCACTCGCGGCTGCCGATAGACGAACAGCATGCCTGTGAATTTCGGCATATAGCGAACGTGCATCAGGCCTCGCGACTGTTGTGCGCGGGTCATTGCAATATAGATATCGAACACGTAGCAGGCGTGCTTGCTTGCCGCGATTATCAGTATGTCCTTCTCAAATGCGGAATCGAGGTCGTTACCTTCGCTGCTCTGACCGCTCAGCAAGCAGCAAATGGACAAGATCGCTATGACGCGGACCATCATCATTGCGGATGGTCCCAGTCAGGCTGGCCTGTGAATTTGAGGTGGGCTCTGGCAGATAGTTGCAATGTTTTGGGTACCTGTGAGTCGTAAGGGGGTCATTATCGCTAAAGCGCGCTCATTGCTCCATGTGAGACAAATATACGCTGAGCAGTTGGACTGTTCGCGCATCACCACTACAATGGCACGCCGATTTACCCTCGGAGCACCGAATGAGCGTCACAGAAGAATTCCAAAAGCTCGAAGCCCACGCGAGCAACCTCATCATTGGTCAGGCTCACCTGATCAACAGGATGCTGATCGGGCTGCTGTGCGACGGGCACCTGCTGGTGGAGGGCGCGCCCGGCCTGGCGAAGACGCGGGCGATCAAGGTGCTTGCAGAGAGCATCGAGGGTAATTTTCACCGGATCCAGTTCACGCCCGACCTGCTGCCGGCGGACCTGACGGGAACGGATATCTACCGGCCGCAGGACGGCACGTTCGAGTTTCGCGAGGGACCGCTGTTTCACAATTTGATCCTTGCGGACGAAATCAACCGCGCGCCGGCAAAGGTTCAGTCCGCACTGCTCGAGGCGATGGAAGAACGGCAGATCACGGTCGGCGGTCACAGCTACGAACTGCCCAACCTGTTCATGGTGATGGCGACGCAAAACCCGATCGAGCAGGAAGGCACCTATCCATTGCCGGAAGCCCAGCTCGACCGCTTCCTGCTGCACATTCGGGTCGGTTATCCGAGCGTCGAGGATGAGCGCAAAATCCTGATTCTCAATCGCAACGAGGCCCTGTCGGGGAAGCGCGATGCCTTCGCGCCGCCGAAGCTGATGCCGGAGACGTCTGTCATGGAAGCAAGACAGCAGATCCTTAAGCTGCATCTTTCGGAGGAACTCGAGAAATACATCGTTAACATCGTCGTTGCCACGCGTAATCCGGGCGCCGTCAAGAAGGAACTGGATGGCCAGATTATGTATGGCGCCAGTCCGCGCGCCTGCATGGGTATCGATCGTTGTGCCCGCGCGTATGCCTGGCTCCAGGGACGCGATTACGTCGGCCCAGAAGACATCCAGGAGGTCGCGGCGGACGTCCTGCGCCACAGGCTCGTATTGAGTTTCGAGGCGGAGGCAGACGGCGTCGAACCGGATTCGATTATTGATGGAGTACTTGACGGAGTCGGCGTGCCGTAGCGGAAACGAAGTAGATGAAGTAGATAATGCGGCACGACAAGCTACAGGCAGATGCATCACCGGTAAGCATCAACCAGGCCGAGTTGATACGCCTGAGCGGGCCTGCGCGAACCATTGCGCTTGATGTGCTCAGGGTGAACTCGCTGCAGACCGGCGCATATGTCTCGCACTTCAAAGGCCGCGGCATGGAATTCGACGAATCCCGGCCCTACCAGCCCGGCGATGATCCACGCAACATCGACTGGCGGGTCACTGCGCGCTCGAGCGAGGCCTATACAAAATTATATCGTGAGGAACGGGAGCGGCCTGTCCTCATCGTCACCGATCTGCGCAGCAATATGCACTTTGCAACGCAGGGTTGCTTCAAATCCGTCAGCGCGGCACGGGCGGCAGCTTTACTTGCCTGGGCAGCGCATCATCGGGGGGACCGGCTCGGTGGTATTGTGTTCGGAGATACGCGGCACCGTGAGATAAGACCCAGGCTCGGTCGTCAGGCCGCGCTGCGCTATGTGCATGAGCTCGTGACGCACCCCGACTGGGCCACAGCGGACGATCAGGCCGTGACCGACGAAGAACCGCCGCTGACGCAGGCGATGGCAGCATTGCGCCGGGTCACGCATCCCGGCAGCCTGGTTATTGTCATCAGTGATTTCATCGGCCTGTCGCGAAATGCAATGTCTTACCTGACTGGCGTGGCGCGTCATAATGAGGTGCTGACGATATTCCTGAGCGACCCGCTCGAGCGGCGGCTACCGCCGCCCGGTCGCTACCGACTGGTCAGCCATGAACAGGAGATGGCGATAGATACTTATGCGCGCGGTGCCAGGTCCGACTACCGGCAACTTTTCGATGATCGGCTCACCGCCATGGAAAAATTCTGTCAGCGCTACGGCATACATTTGCTGCACCTGTCGACAGAAGATGATCCGATTCAAACCTTGCAACAGGCGCTTGGACGCCGCGCCAACTGAGGACGCCGCAATGGATCCACTTGAGATTCCGCTCAGGGACCTGCACCTTCCCGAGATGATCGGGTGGTGGCCGCTGGCGCCTGCCTGGTGGTTCCTGATCGTGCTGGCATTCGCGGGTTTGGTTTTTCTGCTTTATCGATTGTTCGAAAAATGGCGCCGTAATGCTTCGCGTCGCGTAGCGCTCAAAGAACTGGCGCGTATACAGCACGAATACAAGGATGGTGTTGACGAAATTTCGCTTGCGATCGAGTTGTCCGACTTGTTGCGGCGAACCATGCTGGCCTATGCACCGAGAAACGAGGTTGCCGGCCTGACCGGACAAAGCTGGTTGCAATGGCTCGATCAGGGACTCGACGATAAACCGTTTAGTGAGGGATCCGGACGCAACGTGGAGTCCTTGCCATATCGTTGTCCTGAGGGCATCGAAGACGATGTGGACGTTCAGGGCCTTATCAACGCAGTCAAATCGCGACTGCAAACGCCCCTTCCGGCGGAGGCACTCTGATGTGGTCCCTGGCCTGGCCGTGGATGCTGCTGGCACTGCCGCTGCCCTTACTCGTGCGCTACCTGATGACGCCTGTCGTTGGCTCACCGGATGCCGGTCTCAAAGTGCCGAGCTTCAAAAGCTTTGCCGTACTGAGCGATCGCTCCGAGGTCGAGCAGCTTCTGAACTGGCGCTCCTGGCTAAGTGTGATCGCATGGATGCTGCTGGTGCTGGCGGCCGCAAGACCCGAGCGCATCGGAGATGAACTTGAGGTGCCGGTATCCGGCCGCAACCTGATGCTCGCTGTCGACCTGTCCGGCAGCATGGATGCCAAGGATTTCGAACTCGGCAGCCGCCGGGTTGATCGCCTGACGGCGACCAAGGCGGTCGCCAGCGATTTCATCGGGCGCCGTGAGGGTGACCGCATCGGACTTATCCTGTTTGGTGAAAGGGCGTATTTGCAGGTGCCGCTGACGCTCGATCGCGAAACGGTGAAGATTCTCCTGCTCGAGGCATTCATTGGGCTCGCTGGCGAGAAGACCGCGATTGGCGATGCGATCACCCTGGCCGTGAAACGCATTTACGATCAGGGTGCGGAGGCAGAAGAACAGGTCCTGATTCTGTTGACAGACGGCGCCAATACGGCCGGTGAAATCGACCCGATCAAGGGCGCCGAACTGGCGCAGCAGATTGGTCTGCGCATTTACACCATCGGCATCGGCGCCGAACAGATGGTCGTTTCATCAATTACCGGCGGCATGCGGCGTGTAAACCCCTCCGCCGATCTCGATGAGGCGACGCTCACCCGGATCGCCGAACTGACAGGTGGACGATATTTCCGCGCCAAGGACACGGCCGGGTTGCAGGACATCTATCGGCTGCTGGATGAGATGGAACCAGTGGCCGAACCGGAAGCAGGATTCAGGCCGGTCAAGACACTTTTTTACTGGCCGTTGAGCGGTGCGTTTGTGCTCGCCGCGTTTCTTGCCGCGATGAATTTACTGGCGGGACTTAATTTTGCCCGCGAACGCAAGGTTAAATTGAATGCTGGCTGACTTTCACTGGCTGCGACCTGAATGGTTGTGGGCACTGCCGCTCATTGCCTTAATGACATATGCGCTGGTGCGCCGGCGGTTGGCGCCCGGCAGCTGGCAACGGATTATCGATCCGGCGCTGGCGCCGTTCATACTTTCACGGTCGCAGGTCAAAGGGCTGAATTACCGCTGGTGGCTGATCCTGATCGGCGGCGTACTCGCGGTACTTGCGCTCGCCGGCCCCAGCTGGAATCGCGTCGAGCAACCCGTGTTCCGTTCCGCGCAGGCGCTGGTCATCGCGCTTGATCTGTCGCGATCGATGGATGCGCAAGACCTGACACCGAGCCGGCTGACCCGGGCACGTCTGAAAATTCTGGATATCCTGGAGCGGCGGCGAAGTGGTCAGACCGCGCTCGTGGTCTATTCATCGAATGCATTTACCGTGACACCGCTGACGACCGACGCGGATACGGTGGCTGCGCTGGTCAACAGCCTGAGTACCGACATCATGCCAAGCCGGGGCAGTTATCCGGTTGCGGCAATCAACAAGTCAAGACGGCTGCTTGAACAGGCGGGCGCCGCGTTCGGTGAAGTGCTGCTCATCACCGATGGCGGAACCTCACCCGCCGCGGAACGTGCGGCCGAAGATCTGCGAAGCGCCGGCTACTCGTTGTCCGTGTTGGGTGTCGGTACCGTCGCCGGCGCGCCGATTCCACGCGTGGGTGGCGGATTTGTCGCTGACCGATCCGGCAACATCGTGGTTCCACGACTCGAGGAAGCAGCGCTCAGGAGCCTGGCCGCTGCAGGCGGTGGGCGATTCGCGACGCTGTCCACCGATGATCGTGACATCGATATCCTGTTGTCAGGCGAGGTTGGAATAGCTTCGGCTTCCGATGAATCGCTGGCCACGGATCAGTGGCAGGAAGAGGGGCCATGGCTATTATTGATACTGGTGCCGATCGCAGCGATGGCGTTTCGCCGGGGCCTTGTTTTGCTGTTGCTGGTGTTCCTGTTGCCGGTTGCCGAACCGGTCTACGCGTTCGGTTGGCAGGACCTGTGGCTCACCAGGGACCAGCAGGCGCAACGCCAGCTCGACGAGGGCAACGCGATGGAGGCCGGCGAGTTGTTTGAACATCCGGGTTGGCAGGCAGTGGCCAAATACCGTGCCGGCGAATACGGCCCGAGTGCCGCCGGCTTTGCCGGCCAGGAAGACATCGACAATCTTTACAACCTTGGCAACGCGATGGCGAGGCTCGGGGAACTCGAAACAGCAATTGATGCTTATGAGCAGGTTCTGGAGCTCGATCCAGACATGGAGGACGCACTGTACAACCGGGATTTGCTGAAAGACCTGCTCGAACAGAGCCAGGATTCGCAGGGCGGCGAACAGGGTGATCAGGACAATGCATCGGAGTCCGGCGGTGGCGCCCAGCAGTCGGAAGGTCAGAGTCAGTCCGATAAATCCGGGCAGGAAGGGGCGACCGGGGATCCGGGCGCCGAGGGCGAATCTTCCGTACGCGACCAGGAGAACGTCAATCAGGACGATCTTGATGCGATACAGGCGGAACTCGAGCGCGCGGCACAGGAAGCGCAGCAACACTCAGGCGAAGCCCAGGAAAGTGAGGGCATGAGCCAGGTGGACGCGGAAGCGATGCGGCGGGCGCAGGAACAACGCCAGGCGATGGAGCAGTGGTTACGGCGCATTCCGAATGATCCTGGCGGATTGTTGCGGCGCAAGTTTCGCTATCAATATCAGCGTCAGGGCAAGGATCAGGACGGCAACAACCTGTGGCCTGACGATGAGGTGCAGCCATGGTAATGAGACTCCGATTCAGGCGACGGATAAAAGCTGTATCAGGAGCATGGGCGCTCGCGTTGATGATGATCGGTAGTGCAGAGGCGGCGGTTATCGCAAGTGTCGATCGTTCGGATATCGAGTTGAACGAATCGTTCACTTTGAAAATTACGGTCGATACCGCGATCGATACCGAACCGGATGCCTCAGCGCTCGACGCGGAATTCTTCGTAGGCACTCGAAGCCAGCTGAGCAACACGACGATTGTGAACGGACAAATAAGCCGCTCGCGAACCTGGACTTATGTGCTGATGGCGAAACGGGAAGGAATCCTCGAGATTCCACCCATCATTATCGGCGCGGAGCAGAGTAACCCGGTGCCAATCAACGTTCGTGCGCCGTCAAACTCATTGCCCGGTGAGGCCGACATTTTCGTAACGACCGAAGTCGATCACGCCAACACTTTTGTGCAGGCGCAGTTGCTCTACACGGTCAAAGTGTACCGGTCGGTTGCGACCCGCCAGCCGCGATTGAGCGAGCCGGATATCCGCGGTGTCGAAGTCCTGATCGAAGTTGCCGGAGAAGAGAGGAGTTACGAATCCATTCTGAATGGCAAGGCCTACAACGTCGTCGAGCGAGTCTACGCAATATTCCCGCAAGAGAGTGGTCAGGTTACCATTGCCCCGGCGAGATTCGAAGCGAGAGTCCTGCGTGACGGGCGGATTACAGGCCGCAAGATTTTTGAGTCAGAGGGGATCAATATCGTCGTTAATCCGATTCCACCGCCACCCGACGGATTTCCGGACGCGGCCTGGTTTCCGGCGCGCGACGTAACCCTCAGTCAAACCTGGTCGCGCGAGCCTGATCGCTTGCCGGCAGGAGAACCAATCACGCGGCACATCACGGTTACGGCCCTTGGTCAGTTGTCGACGCAGATTCCGGTTATTAATCCCGCGGTTGCCGACACCATCAAAATCTATCCTGACAAACCGGAACTCCGGGATATGGCCGAAGCGTCCGGCATCCGGGCTGTTCGCAGTGACCAGTACGCGATGATCGGCATATCACCGGGCGAGGTCCATCTGCCGGAGCTGCAACTGCCCTGGTGGAACATTGATGCCGGAGAATGGCAGCTCGCAAGCCTGCCCGGTACGACTATCAACATTCTGCCCTCTGCGAATGCAGCGGTCGTGCCGCCGGTCGTTACCGAACAGCCACTCCTGCAGCAGCAGTTGAATGCGAGCGGCAACCTGGTCGCACAAAGCAGTTTCTGGCGTCGCGTCAGCGCGGCGCTTGCCGGCATATGGTTGCTGACTGTCGTTGCATGGTGGTGGTCACGCCGGCCAGTGTCTCGCACGCCCAGGGAGCCAGCGCCGCCACCGATCTACAAACAGCAGGCGAGGTTTCTGAAAGCAGCGCGCAAGGCGGCGCAAGCCGGCGACGGTGCCGGCATCCGATCTGCGTTGCTGGGCTGGGGCAGGCTGGAGTGGTCTGACAACGCGCCGCTGAGTATCGGAGATTTCGCAAACC
>JADFGH010000329.1 GCA_022567775.1 Pseudomonadota bacterium
AGACAGGACCCACCGAGCCGGTTTGAGCCTTCCCCAATATCCAGCAACAACAGGTGACTACGCTCATTGACAGATCTCAATTGCGGCGTCAGGTGCCGGCGAATGTCCCGCACCGGCGCAAACGCAGTCACAATTAGCGACACCGGGGCGACGACCTGGTACTCACCGTCCTCATCCGTCCAGCGCGTTCGCATGGACAGCGAATCCTTGCCGACCGGAATTGCAATACCGAGCTCCCTGCAAAGTTCGGCGCTCACCGCTTTTACCGTATCGAACAGCCTGGCATCCTCACCAGGATGTCCGGCTGCCGCCATCCAGTTTGCCGACAGTTTGATTTGTTCAATACCCTTGATATCGGCGGCGGCAATATTCGTCACTGCCTCGCCAACTGCGATGCGACCCGATGCCGGTGCATTCAACGCCGCAAGCGGCGTACGTTCGCCCATCGCCATCGCCTCGCCGGTCTCGCTTTCGAACCCGCTTGCCGTAATTGCGACGTCACTGACGGGAACCTGCCAGGGTCCAATCAACTGATCCCGCACACTTAAGCCGCCGACGGTACGATCGCCAATATGAATCAGGAATGATTTGTCGGCGACTGCAGGGAACCGCAGTACACGAAAAATAGCTTCTTCCAGTTCGATACCATCGAGATTGATGTCTGTAATCGACGCTTTGACCCTGACAACATCGCGGGTCATCTTCGGCGGTTTGCCAAACAGCATCTCCATTGGCATGTCGACCACACGATTGCCGAACTCACGATCGGTAACGATCAATTGCCGGTTTGCGGTCAGTTTGCCGATGACCGCGAATGGGCAGCGCTCGCGCGCGCAAATGCTCTCGATTTCTGCCACCCGGTCAGGATCAACCAGCACCACGTATCTTTCCTGTGCCTCGTTGCACCAGATACTCATCGGCGACATGCCGGGTTCTGCGTTCGGCACATCGCGCAATTCCACCTGGGCTCCGTGCTTGCTGTGCTCGACGGCTTCCGGCACTGCATTGGAAAGTCCGCCCGCACCAATGTCATGGATGAGGAGAATCGGGTTATCGATACCCATTGCTGCACACTGATCGATGACTTCCTGCGCACGCCGTTCCATTTCCGGGTTGCCGCGCTGCACCGAGGCATAATCGAGATCTGCCGAACTCGTGCCACTGCCGAGACTGGACGCCGCGCCGCCGCCCAGGCCGATGAGCATCGCCGGCCCGCCGAGCACGATGATGCTGGCGCCAACCGGCACATCGATTTTCAGTGCGTGCTCCTCGCGAACGTTGCCGACACCGCCCGCAATCATGATCGGCTTGTGATAACCACGAATTTCGCGATCCGGAAGCCCGGGAACATGCGACTCGTAGGTACGAAAATACCCGAGCAGATTCGGACGGCCGAATTCATTGTTGAAAGCCGCGCCACCAAGCGGACCCTCCAGCATGATCTGCAATGGCGTGGCCATCCTGTCCGGATGTCCGAATGGTTTTTCCCAGGGCTGCGCGAATTCCGGAATGCGCAGATGCGAAACGGTGAAGCCGGTCAACCCGGCCTTTGGTTTTGCGCCAAGACCGGTAGCGCCCTCATCCCTGATTTCTCCTCCTGACCCTGTTGCGGCACCGGCGAACGGTGAGATGGCTGTCGGATGGTTGTGCGTCTCGACTTTCATCAGGATATGAATCGGCTCATCCCGGTAGCGGAACTGCCGGTCACCGGGTTCAGGGCTAAGCCGCTTGCCGTCCCAGCCCGCCATGACCGCGGCATTATCCGAGTACGCCGATATCACACCCTCCGGACTGGCTTTCGTGGTGCTCTTGATCATGTCGAACAGCTTTTCGTGTTGCGGCTCTCCATCGATGATCCAGTCGGCGCGAAAAATCTTGTGCCGGCAATGTTCGGAATTGGCCTGCGCGAACATCATCAGCTCCGCATCCGTGGGGTTGCGATCGAGTTGCCGGTAGTTCTCGGCGAGGTAGTCGATCTCGTCATCCGATAATGCAAGTCCCAGCTCGCGGTCGGCGCGGTGCAACGCGTCTGCTCCGCCCTCCAGTAATGGAATCGTGCCAAGCAGTGTCGGCGGATGCTGCCTGAACAGGACGCCCGCCTCGCGCGCGCTTGAAAACTGGCACTCCGTCATGCGGTCGAACAGCGACTCCCCGAGCCTCGAGAGTTCTGTCGAAGACAGCGTGCCGTTGCACTCGAGGGCGTAGCAAACGCCACGCTCGATGCGTGCAATGCAATCCAGGCGGCAGGCGTGTGCAATATCCGTCGCCTTGCTTGACCAGGGTGAAATGGTGCCAGGCCGCGGGCCGGTGTAGATCAGCTGCGCGGAATCGGGGAAATCTTCGATCTCGTCGTCCGCTAACAACAGCGCATCGAGATGTTCCCGTTGTTGCGGCAGCAGGGCCTCGCTGACCTGGACAAAGTAGGTGAATCGGGCCCGCAGTCCGGTGATACGCGCATTGATCAGCTGGAGTCGAGCGAGCAGCTGGTCAAGGCGAAATGCCGATAACGCGGATTGACCCGGCAACTCCAAAACACTGTTGGCAGTTTCTACCGGCAGATCGGTCGCGGGCGTCGACAAACTTTCGGCTTTCCGGGCGAGGGGTTGGGAAGACCGGGATCATACATGGCCCTGACGTCATTGTTAATGCAGGGACGCCGATTCCATCTAGTACTCCGTCAAGGCAGTATTGATGGAGTACTAGCTGCTTTTCTCTCCGCCCGGCGTATAGACAGGCACCGGGAACTGGGTGACATTGCCGCCTTCGAGTTTCGAGATCTTGCTCGTGCCTTGCTTGTCGACCTCATCGATGCGAATGATCGCATGCATCGGGAGGTAGGTCCTTTTAACGCCTTTGAACTCCGATTTGATTTTCTCTTCCGCCGGATCGACAACGACGGAGCTGCGCGCACCGAAAACGAGTTCTTCCACCTCCACGAATCCGAACAGTGCGCCATGACCAACGCTGCGCGCATAGACCTCGTATACCTTCCCCTGACTCATGAAGATCACCTTGTAGAGAGTTTTGGCTGCCATTTTTGTCCATTCGCAGATTGTGGGGCGGCCAGTGTACCCAAAAAGTTTCTCC
>JADFGH010000024.1 GCA_022567775.1 Pseudomonadota bacterium
ACGCCCGCATCGACTGGGCGCCCGAGATCCAGTCGTCGCCGCTGGCGCCCTCCATCGTTTCATGGCCCTGATCGATCAGCGTAGTAATCGCATAGCTGTGCGGGGGTGTCACGGGTTGTCCGTCGATGCCGTGCGAATACCAGACCCAGTCGGGTGCCGCGGAGATGCCGACCAGGTCGGCGCCAAGAAAATACAGGGTTGCCTTGATCAAATCGGCGTTGGCATCCGGATCGTCGAATCCTTGCGCATGCTGATCACTGTGTTCGCCACGTTGCAGTAACGAATACAACTGGAGAATTCCTGCAAGCGATCCGCCAACCGGGTTTTTCGTGACAATTGCGCCGTCGATGCTGGCGTCACGCGGTCCCTTACCCAGGTCTCCAATAAACGATCGCTGAAAAAAATCAGCCCGTTTGGGCACGCGCGGAATTCTCGCCGCATCCAGGAATGTTGTCGGCTCGTCCCTGGTCTTTATCCTTTCGATCGGAAATTGGCTGTCCTTGAAAAGACGTTTGCGGAACGGTTGGTAGTTGAAGGCATTCTTGTGAGAGGCAAAACCAAGCCACCAGGCCGGGCCTTTACTGCGAATTCTGTCAGCGACGCCTTGCTCTGCCAGCGGCAGATCGGCTTTGATCTGCATGTTTGTCGTGACCACAGCAAGACCGAATCGGTCACCGATGAAGGGGTTCGTTACTTGCTGATTGTCAACTTCGGCAATTCCCGCGGCGACACATGCTTTTCTGAGATCTATGTCCGAACACGTTGCGCTGTGTGCCCTTGCCTCATAACCCAGCAGCCGCAGGTAACTTGCCAGGGCCACTGCTACTTCCGCAGTGCGCAACGCCGCTCTGTGCGGTTGCAGTCCATGAATCCAGTCGGATCCTGGTTCGCTTACACCCGGGTCCCGCGGATATTCGATGGCGAAGACAATCGCGCGACTGTGATGACTCACCACTTTCTGGCCAGCCGGTTGCGCCATGCCAATCCGGCTGAGCGCCATTTCAACCGCAGGTGGCGTTGGCCGTTTGGCCGCCATTTCAAATTTCTGCGCCCAGTCAACGATCCGCGGATGAGCAAACGGCTCCTGAAGCCACAGTTCTTCGGATACTTCGCATGTACCGGCAAGATTAACATCGAGGAAATAGCCGAACGCTTTGAGGTTGTTTGCCCGTTCTTCAGGGCAATCAGGAATTTCTGCCAGCTGGGGATTGACCGGTCCATCTCTCACAGCATCGAGCAGCGACATGTAGTCATCCATCGCATGCAAAATCGAAGTCGGATCGTCCTGCGGTGGCAGGTCGAGTTGCGTGAGCGGCGCGAGTCCGGCAAATGACGCATCCGAAGCACTCTGCAGCCTGGCCAGGGTTTCCATGGGGTAGGGCCCCATGTGTACCGGGCGATTGCGGTAGGAAAACAGCTTCATCCTGGCTCAACTGTCATGGTCTGCGATCCTCGGGGTTCCCACCCTGATACTATCTTGGCATATTTGGCAGAGTCCATTTTACTGCGGCGAACAGTTACAGACTAGGCAACAGGTTAATCCATGCTTGCGTCCGATCATCCGTATAACACCGTTTTTGATCCTGAATACTGGGGTCAGCACGGTGCGCCGCACGATGTCCTGGCGACACTGCGCCGGGAAGATCCGGTCTTCTGGTTTGAAAGCGATCGATTCGATCCGGCCTGGCTGCTGACGCGCCACAAGGACGTTGAGCATGTTGGCAAGAATCCGAAACTGTTTCTGAGTGGCCCGCGAACTGTTTTCCACAACCCCAAGGGGTTCCAGTCGCCATTGATCGGGCTGCCGCAGCAGGATGCCCCGCAACATACCAGGCATCGGCGAGCCATGCAGGGTTGGTTTACACCAAAAGCAATTCGCGACCTTGAACACAGGATGTCGGAGATCGCGAAAGACACGGTTGACCGGATGGCGGCAACGGATTCCTGCGAGTTCTGCAATTTTGTCGGCGCACAACTGCCATTGAAAATGATCTGTGAAATCCTGGGCATCCCGGAAGAGCAGGAACCCGTTGTCTGGCAACTGACACAAGATGTTTTCAGTGCGGCTGACCCGGACATGACCAGGGCTGCTAACGCTCAGGAAGGCGTGCGCAACGCCATGGGGTTTTGTGCCGGGATTGCGAAAGCGCGGCAGGAAAGCCCAACCGATGATTTTGCAAGCACGATCGCAAATGCTGAAATCGACGGCGAGCGCATGACCATACAGGAGATCGCCTCGCACCTGATGATCATGATATCGGCGGGTCACGATACGACCGCAAGCGCGATCAATGGCGGCATGCTGGCGCTGATCCGGCACCCGGAGCAACTCGCCAGATTGAAACAGCACCCGGAATTGACCGAGTCGGCCGTTAACGAAATGCTGCGTTACGTTACCCCGACGACAAACTTCGTCAGAACTGCCGCCGGGGATACCGAGATCGGCGGTGTCAAAATAGCCGAAGGGGACGATGTCTGTATCCATTTCTGTGCCGCCAACCGTGACGAAGATGAATTCGAGAACTCGCAGGCGTTCATGATTGACCGCAGACCCAATCGGCACCTTGCATTCGGCATCGGCCCTCACGCCTGCATTGGCCAACTGCTTGCGCGCATCGAGATGAAGGCGCTGTTCGAAGAGCTGATGCCACGCATCGAGAGCGTGGAGCTGGATGGCGACCCGGAGTACATCAAGGCGTTCTGGGTGACCGGGCTGAAAAAGCTGCCGATTAAATACGATATTTCTGGTGGAGACTGATATTCTGGTTGCGAAGGCAGATGGGCATAACGATGAGCAATAAGAAAAAATCGGAGCCGATCATCAGCACGTCCAGTAAGGTGACGGACAATCCGAAATACCTGCCGGATCGCGATCATCCGATGAGCATCGATGGCGACTTTACGATCGCGGTCGTCGGCGACATCGTGCAAACACGCATGATTGCGCAACTCGATGATGCAGCCGTCAGCGCGGCGCTCGAACCCATCAGAAACTCTGACTTCGCCATCGGCAATCTCGAACAGGCAATCTGTGACTGGCGGAAGTTTGACGGGCATCACTACGGCGTTGGTGCTTTCATGATCATGGCCCACCCGTCAATAGCCGATGACCTCGCGGCGATGGGTTTTGGTTTACTCAGTCGCGCAAACAATCGCCTGTCCGATTTCGGGGCGGAAGGAAATCGCGCCACAGACAGCCACTTGCGACGCGTCGGTATTCAGCCGGTCGGTTTCGGCGAGCACCTGTCCGACGCACGGGCGCCAGTGTATGTGGATACCAGGAAAGGACGGATTGCGGCGATCGCGGCGACCAGCAGTTTCCAGCCGGGGGGAGAGAAAGCATTTTCAGCAGCGGCCCGTATCGGTAATTCGAACGGCCGTCCCGGCGTCAACAGCCTGCATGTGAATCGAACCATCACGCTGCCGCCAAAGGCTTGGAAACTTCTGAACGAACTGGTGCGCGAAGCAAGCTATGCATTTCCGCTGAATTACGCGATCCAGGGCGGGCTTACGGTGTACGAAGACCGCATTCAGATTCTCCACAACACGTATATACCCGGCGAAAAGGCGCGTTATCAGTACACGGCCGATCGTGCTGAAACGGATATCCTGATGAAGGAAATCCGCAACGCCGCAGCCTATTCCAATTTCACGATTTTCACTCTGCACTACCATCAGTGGAACATTGATGCGGACGATCCGCTGGGGGGCTTTCACGGCGAGACCAGTGAGCCGCCGGATTTCCTCGAGAGCCTTGGCAAACAAGCTATTGATAATGGCGCGGACATGTTCTGCGCCCATGGGCCCTTCGACTTCAGGGCTATAGAAATCTACAACGGTAAGCCGATTTTCTACGGCCTCGGCTCATTCATCCGGCAGCCGTACCTGCAGGAATATATTCCCTGGGAAACCTACAGTGCGCACACTTTCACCGGGCACGATTACGAATCGGTGAACCCGATCGATACAACGATCCCGGATGCAGAATTCCTGACAACCCGGACTGGACGACACCCCGCGCGTTATTTCAAAGGCGCGTCTGTCAGTTGCGACTACAGGGATTCTCGCCTGCAAAGGCTGACCATCCATCCCGTGGACTTGGGGATAGATGGCCCGCTGTCTGATCTTGGCACGCCCAGGAAGGCAGGCAGGAAAAGATCTGAAGAGATTCTTCATTCGATTGCAGAGTACTCGGCAAAATTCGGTACGAAAGTTTTAATGTCGGATGGATTGGGCATCATCGAGATCGAATCGTGACAGATAGCGAAAAATTACAAGTTAGCCCCGAGATGGTCGAGGGACCGTACTACTCCAATGGTGGCGAGTACCGCGGCAATCTGCGCGAGGGTCAGAGGGGCCAGAAACTGGAGCTTACGATTACGGTAGTGCATGCGGAAAATGGCGAGCCAATGGCCGGCGTTGACGTGGACCTCTGGCACTGCAACGCGACAGGCCATTACAGCGGCTACGATGTCGATCCCGACGAGATTCCGACCAACATCAGTAATGGACAAAAGGCGACAGACGATCAGACATTCCTGCGCGGCAAGTTAACGACGGACGCAGAAGGGCAGGTCACCTTCCAGACTATCTATCCGGGCTGGTATACGCTGCGCACGCCGCATATTCACGTCAAGATTTTCGAAGGTGAAAATTGCAATACAACGACGCAACTGTACTTGCCCGAAGACCTCACCCAGGAGCTCTACCGGACGGCTGACTACGCACGTAGGACTAAGCAGGATACTTTTAACAACACGGATTTGGTCATCGGCAATACCGGGGTAGATATCGATTCTCTATGGATCGAGGTGCAAAAAGCACCAAACGTCTTTTTGGGTCGTGCGACCCTTGCTATTACTCCAGGGAGCGTAAACGACCTCATCATCGTGCCGCCCGGCAGGATTCCGCCCAAGGGTGGCAGACCACACGACAAACCTGTCAGGTAATATAACGGTGCCGGGAAGATAACAATGAAAACAAAAACCATCACTCCCATTCTCGCAACAGCGATCCTTTTTCTCGCTGCCTGCCAGCCCGCGGGCCGGCAGGAGGCTGCAGACCTCGTCCTCAGCAATGGCTATGTTTATACGGTGGACGATGCGCGCAGTGTCGCCGAGGCTGTTGCCATCCGGGGGAACGCGATCGTTTTCGTCGGTTCCAGTGCGGATGCGGCGGCGTACATCGGGGATGATACGGATGTGCGCGATTTGGGCGGCGCGATGGTCATGCCCGGGATACATGATATGCATGTGCATGCGCTGGGCACCGTCGAGCCGGACATGTGTGACCTCGGATCAGAGAGCTTGTCGCTGGAAGAGATGGTGCCGGTACTCCAGGACTGCATGGAAAGGTATGAGATCGCACCCGGTGACTGGCTAATCGTCCTGCAGTGGGCTTTTTCGAGCGGCAATCAGACCAGCGATAACCTGCCCAACATTCGGGCGGCGCTGGATGCCGTGTCGACGACGCATCCGATTTTCCTGTGGGGCGATGATGGCCATCACGGCGCGGCGAATAGTAATGCGCTCGCAATGGCCAGGAATGAGGCCGGGGAAGTTGTCGGGCTTGACGCCGCATCCCTGGCCGGCGAATTCGCAGATTTTCGTCCGATGATTGGGGTTGATGAGAAGGGAGAGCCAACCGGCGGGATCAACGAAGATGCCAGGATGCTGGTACGCCCCCAATTTTTCGAGGATATGCTGGGCATGAGCGGCAACCCTGAAACCATTATGCCGCGTGTTGCGAGAAGGATGGCGGAAAGCGGCATCACTTCACTTCAAGACGCAATCGTGACGCCGGAAAGTCTCGCCATGTACCAATGGCTCGAAGACAGCGGCCAGATGACGTTCCGCCTGCGCGCGGCGCTGGCCGAACCACCCAGCGAGAATATCGACGAAATCGACGCGCATCTTGAATTTCTAAAAACTCTGCGAGATAAATTCGCGGATTCGAAACTGATCAAAGCAAATGCCGTCAAACTGTTTGCAGATGGCGTGCTGGAAGGCAATCCACTGAGCAGTCCGCCCACGCTGCCGGTAGCGGCGATGCTTGAGGACTTCAAACAACCGATATTCGGCGGCAGCATTAACGATGGCAGCTTCGATATCGTTGCTTACGTTGACCAGGACCGGGATTCCTGCAAATCGGTACAGGCCGACCCGGCTGCTTACGCAAGCATCGATAGAATCAAAGCATTCGAATCCGAGTATGGCTTTTATCCGCAACAGTGCATCCCCCGGAGTGGCATCCTCGAGCACGAGGAACTATTTACCCGGACCTATATTCGTAAAGCGACTGAAGCCGGATTCCATGTGCATGTACATGCACTCGCTGATAAGGCGGTAAGGATTGTTGTCGACGAATTCGGCAAAGTGAAAGATATTGCCGATCGGAATGGCCTCACACAAAGCCTCGCCCACGTGCAGATAGCCCATCCCGATGATCAGAGGCGCATCGGGGAGCTTGGTATTTCCGTAGTGTTCACCTTCGTCTGGGCGACGCCTGACGTCCAGTACGACATGATGGTGAATCCATTCATTGACGAGGTAGCCGGGGTAGCTGACCTTTACAACATGGATCACTACTACATGCAGAATGTCTATCCCGCTAAAAGCATCCAGGATTATGGCGGCATCCTGGTAAACGGCAGCGATGCACCGGTCAGCAGCCGGGACCCGATGCCGCTGTCCAGCCTGCAGCAGGCAGTTTACCGGGGCAACGGCGAAGTGGTGCTGAATGCAGAGCAGCGAATCGATATTCATTCCGCGATTGCAGCGTTCACGATCAATGGCGCGAAGCTGATGGGACACGACGACAGGCTCGGCAGTATCGAACCTGGCAAGATCGCCGACCTGATCGTGCTCAGCCGGAATATCGTCGAACTCGCCGACAACGGAGAGCCGTACAAGATCGGCGACACAGAAGTCACGATGACCGTTTTTGACGGCAAGGTCGTATACGAACAAAAACGCCAAACGGTACCGGATCAATCCAATTGAGCACTGAAGCCATAATTTTCACTGGCGTCGCCATCTATCTGGTGATGATGCTGGTCATCGGTATCTGGGCGTCGAAAAGAACCGGCTCTACCGCCAATTTCATCGTCGCGGGGCGCAGGCTGCCGATATGGATCGGCAGCGCCACGATCATTGCAACCTGGTTCGGTGGCGGCACGATGATGGGAGCCGCCGGCGCCTCTTATGATCAGGGTTTGATCGGCGTAATTGCAGACCCCTTCGGCGGTGCGCTTTGCCTTTTCCTGGTGGGCTTTTTCTTCGTGCGCCTGTTCCGCCGCCTGCGCCTGCTCACGTTCATCGAGTTTTTCGAAAACCGCTATGGCAAGACGGCGGCTACGATTGCTGCTGTCGGCTCGATTGCCTCAAACATCGGCTGGACGGGCGCGCTGCTGGTTGCGTTCGGCCTGGTATTCCAATCGTTAACCGGGGTGCCCATGACAATAGGGATCATGGGTGGCGCGGTCGTCGTTTTTGTATACACCGTGGCTGGCGGCATGTGGGCCGTTGCGCTCACCGATTTCGTGCAAATCATAGTGATTGCGATCGGGCTGATTCTGCTGCTGGTTGTGGTCCTTATTGACGTCGGCGGCTGGAGCGCCATTGCGCCGCAATTGCCGGAGGACACGTTTCGCATGATCCCGGCGGTGCCCTCCTGGGAGGCCTGGCTAAACTATTTTCGCGCCTGGGTAATCTTCGGCCTGGCGGATGTAACGGCACAGTCACTGCTGCAGCGCGCATTCTCTGCAAGAAACGAACAAGTCGCGCAAAACTCGTTTTACCTGGCAGCATTCGGGTATTTGTCGCTGGGCATGATCCCGGTGATGCTGGGCATCATCGCCAGTGTTACGATGCCCGGCATTGTGGATTCGGAAACCGTGATTCCGGAACTCGCGCTCGCACACCTGCACCCGGTAGCCATCGCGATATTTGTTGGCGCATTATTGGCCGCGATCATGAGCAGTGCCGATAGTTCCCTGCTCGCGGCGGCCAGTGTTTTTAGCGTCAACATAATGCCGTTATTCAAGCCGCAAATTACCGACCGGGCCCGGCTCCTCGCCACACGCATTGCCATACCCGTTTTCGGCAGCATCGCCGTTTATGTCGCACTCGAAGTACAGGTCGTCTATGACCTGATCCAGGATGCCAATTCCGTCATATTGGTGTGCGTGACAATACCGTTCATTGTCGGCGTCTGGTGGCGGAAGGCAAACCGGACCGGCGCACTGGCATCGATGGCGGTTGGTTTCCTGACCTGGCTTGTTGCGATTCTGTTCGCACCCGGATTCCCGGGCGATCTGCTGGGATTGCTGACCGGCCTGGTTGCGATGCTCATCGTCACCGCACTCACGCAAAAGTCGGATCCGCCGCAGCCGTTGCGAAACAGCGATGGTGAGGAAGTGGAGATGAAGGATCGCCTCGGGACGCTGCCCTTGTTCAGGCGGGCAGATAGCACTGCAGGCATTTGAGGGGAAAATGCAACGATTAAGAACCGTGAACCTGGTTTTGCTGATTGTCCTGGCATTAGCTTCAGGGATATCAAAGATCATGCAGCTGCCGCAGGAAATGGAATTCTTTCAGGGTGAGATGGGATTTGGCGCAAATACGATTTTCTTGTTTGGAGTAGCACAATTGGCTGCCGCCGCTTTACTCGTTTTTGAAAAAACGAGATTAATCGGTGCAGAACTACTGGCGGTTACTTTATGTATTTCTACCGTCATTATCTTTATGGCGGGAAAAATTGGTTTCGGGTTTTTCTCCATCTTACCTATCGTCATGGCAGGTATCGTCATAAAGGTGACCGCGCCAGCCAGCCCGGTGTTTCGTAAACCACAATCGTCACCTCGTCGCCCGCGTTGATGACTCCCGCAGCTTCAACGACGCCGACCACGCCGCGAGTCAGTTTCGCGGCTTTGGAGAATGCTGTCTCCGAAACTTCCTTGCCTGATTTAGTCTGATGAAGTGACGCCTGTATCTTGCTCATGTCGCCGCACGGCGGGTTGAATTCTTCTACGATCAACTCGGCGCCCGAGGGAAATTTGAGCAGGGTGCCTTTGGGTAACCTGGATAGTTCGGGCAGGCCCTTGATGCAGAGGTTTGCACCGAGGCTGGCAGCCGTTATGGTGCCTTGCAGGTCCATTTCTCCGGCGATTGCCTCGAGTTCTTCAACTGACACCGCCGACCACTGCCGCTCGTTGCGCCTGACGGTGCCAAACGGTTGCTTGTCGCTTTTCCACGTGTCACGAACGTAGGAACGATGGCGATCGCCGACGATGCCGTCCAGTTCGACCTGGATCGATGGATGTGCTTCTTTACTCAGGTCGTCGTTGGACCCGGAGTGAACAGAGACGATTTGTGCGATTATTTTTTTCATCATTCTCTCATCCGTTAACTTCACCGAGCAGCGTCAGCGTAGCCAATCGACCGCATTGCGTCGCGAATCTCATCGAGCACCAGCGGGTCCTCGATCGTCGCGGGAACCCGGTACTCTTCGCTGTCCGCAATTTTCTGCATCGTACCCCGCAATATCTTGCCGGATCTTGTTTTTGGTAATCTGCCGATGATGACGGCTTTCTTGAAGGCAGCAACGGGCCCGATGCGTTCGCGAACCATACTGATGATTTCGGCAACGATGTCATCAGATTCTCGATTCACGCCCGCCTTCAGAACGACCAGTCCGACCGGCAGTTGACCTTTCAGATCGTCAGCGACGCCCATGACCGCGCACTCCGCAACATCGGGATGTGCGGCAAGCACTTCTTCGATGGCGCCGGTCGACAGACGGTGACCTGCGACATTGATGATGTCATCAGTGCGTGACATGACGTAGATGTAACCGTCATCATCGATATAGCCAGCGTCGCCCGTTTCGTAATAGCCCGGAAACCGGTCAAGATAACCCTTCTTATAACGATCATCCGCCTGCCAGAACCCGGACAGAGTGCCCGGCGGTAAAGGCAATTTGCAGGCGATCGCGCCAACCTGTCCCGGCGGCATTTTTGCGCCGTCGGCATCCAGCACCGTGACATCCCAACCTGGTGCGGCGCGCGCGGTAGAGCCTGCCTTGACCGGTAGCTTCTCGATGCCGAGACAATTAGACGCGATTGCCCAGCCGGTCTCTGTTTGCCACCAGTGATCGATCACCGGGACGCCAAGTTTTGTCTCTGCCCAGTGCAGCGTATCCGGATCGCAACGCTCCCCGGCCAGGAACAGCGTGCGAAAACGGGACAGGTCGTAATCACCAATCAGTGTCCCGTCCGGGTCCTGCTGTTTAATTGCCCGAAATGCAGTGGGTGCGGTAAACATGCAGGCAACGTTGTGTTCGGAGACAACGCGCCAGAACGCGCCTGCATCCGGTGTTCCGACCGGCTTGCCTTCAAAAAGTACTGTGGTATTGCCGTGCAGTAGCGGCGCGTAAATAATGTACGAATGCCCGACAATCCAGCCGATATCCGACGCGGCCCAGTACACCTCGCCCGGATCTACGCCATAGATATTTTTCATTGTCCAGTGGAGCGCAACAGCGTGGCCGCCGTTGTCACGCACGATGCCTTTGGGCTCCCCGGTCGTTCCCGAGGTGTAAAGAATGTACAAAGGATCGGTTGCATCTACGATCACGCACTCGTGCGGGCTCGCTCCGGCAACGGCCTCGTGCCAGTCGATATCGCGGCCGCTAATCAGCTTTGCCCGCTCCTCGGGACGTTGCAGGATGACGCAAAAGTCCGCTGTATGCGACGCCAGCTCAATTGCCTGATCGAGCAACGGTTTGTAGGAAATAATACGGTTTGGTTCGATGCCGCAGGACGCCGAGACAATTGCTTTCGGTTTGGCATCATCGATGCGCATAGCAAGTTCGTTTGCGGCGAAACCGCCGAACACCACCGAATGAACAGCACCGATTCTCGCGCAGGCCAAAACGGCTATTATTGCTTCGGGAATCATCGGCATATAGATGATGACGCGATCACCCCTGGCGATGCCGTTGGCAGCAAGAACGCCCGCGAACAGCGCGGTCTCGTCTCGCAATTCGCGATAAGTGAGCGTACGAAGGCTATCGGTTAACGGGCTGTCATAAATGAGTGCAGCCTGGTCCGCACGGCCACCATCGACATGCCTGTCAAGGGCATTGTGGCAGGTGTTGAGCCGGCCGCCGGCGAACCATCGGTAGAAGGGCGCGTTGCTATCGTCAAGCACCCGATTCCATGCAGTGTGCCAATCGATGGCGGCGGCGGCTTCCGCCCAGAAATCCTCCGGGTGCTCTATCGATCTTCGATGTACGGAATCGTAGTTGCTCACGATTCGTCCAGTAATTCCTGCGTGGCGCGCGTTCCTTGTTCAATCGTTGTTTCATGAATGATCATCAGGGTCCGCTTTTACTTATTGTAAACGCCACGCCGCTTGATTGGATAGCGGCTTCAGATCGTGGGGCCTGTTATTTCTCCAGGTACTGGATCTTGTCCTTTACCTCGCGCCAGTCGTCGGCGTCCTCGGGCGCATCTTTCATCTCGGTGATGACCGGCCAGGATTCCGATAATTCCACGTTGAGCTCCAGAAACTGCTTCTGCTCCTCGGGTAATTCGTCTTCCGAGAATATTGCCTCGACCGGACACTCCGGCTCGCACAAGGTGCAGTCGATACATTCCTCGGGGTCGATGACCAGCATGTTCGGGCCCTCGTGA
>JADFGH010000025.1 GCA_022567775.1 Pseudomonadota bacterium
CCCAAGCAGGAAGCTGCCTGGAATCGAGACACCGACCAGGCTCGCAGCGCGAAACCCGAGAATACCGATGATAACGATGAACACGAGCAGAACCGCGGATATAACGCTGTTCTGCAGGTTCGACAGCATTCGATGAACATCTTTGGACTTGTCTCGCGACGCGACGATACTGATGCCAGCCGGCCAGGACCGACGATCGTTCTCGATCAGCGCCTTGATCTCATCGACTGTGCTGATGACATTTGCGCCGCTGCGTTGCACGACTTCAATTGCCAGTGCCGGTTCCCCGTTCAGGCGCGCGTAACTTTCGGCGTCTTTATAGGTGCGCCGTACTTTGGCGACGTCTTTGAAATGAACGATTCGCTCGCCGACAGCCTTGATCGGCATTTCCAGCACGTCCTCGGCAGACTCGAATACACCCGATACCTTTATCGGGAACCTTCCCTCACCGGTGTGCAAAGCGCCGGCAGCTACCAGGCGGTTATTGCGAGCAACCAGAGAAAAAATCTCCGCCTGATCGAGCCCGTAACTCTCCATCGCCAGTGGGTCGACCACCACTTCCAGCAGCTCTTCGCGGACGCCCACAAGATTGACTTCAAGAACACCGGAGACACCTTCGATCTTCTCCTTGAGATCCCTTGCAAGCACGGTCAGCGTTCTTTCGGGAACGTTGCCGGCGAGGTTCAGAACCAGCATCGGATCGAAACGGGAAAACTTGACTTCCGTTACCGTTGGTTCCTCAGTTTCATTCGGCAGTTTGGCCTTCGCGATATCGACTTTCGCCCGCACATCCTGCAATGCGACATCGGTATCGGTGCCGGCATCGAATTCAATCTGGATATTTGCGCCACCTTCGTAGGCGTTGCCGACCAATTCTTCGATGCCTTCGATGGTCCTGATTTCCTGCTCCATCGGCCTGATGAGCAGGCGTTCCGAGTCTTCCGGGGAGATGCCCTCATGTTTAATGCTGACGTAGACGATCGGGATATTCAGATCAGGCTCTGCCTCCTTCGGCGCGTTCGCGTAGGTGACAACACCGGCAATGATAATCACCGCCAGCGACATGATGACGGTACGCGAACGGCGCATTGCAGATTCGATAATCTGCACGGTTACTGTTCCAGTTGACCTGACTTGATGGCGACAGCGGTTTCGATTTCGTCTTCGGGAATCGCGTCAACGACGGCGCCCTCATTGACGAAACCCTGGCCGACCGTAATGATCGTTGCGGAGTAGGGAAGGCCGGCAATCCAGACTCCCTCGCTGGACGACATTGCAATGTCGGCGGAATGAAATTCGACAATGCCGGACTCATTGACAACCTTGATGCCCAGGTTGCCTTCGTCGTCGAGCGTCAGCAAAGACGGAGAGACTTTGTGTGCGTAGATTTTTTCTGCCGGGATTACTAACTCGGCGGTCATTCCCGCCCGCAGTAAACCGTCCGCGTTGTCGATCTCAAGCTCGACATCGAAAGTGCGCGTCGCCTCGTTGGCGACCGGTGCAATGTAGCGGATAGTGCCACTGACGGTTTGGCCGGTGGCCAGTTTCGCAGTGCCCGGGTTGCCCTTGCTGACGAAATGCGCTTCGTATTCTGCAATGCTCGCGCTGACAACCAGTGTACGGTCATCAACAATCGTTGCAATCGGGTCACCGAGCTTGACGAAGTCACCGACTTCGACCTGCCGGTCCTGTAGTGCGCCGTCGAACGGGGCACGAATGACCATGTAATCGACATCCAGCCGGGCCCGGGTAAGTTCTGTGTTTGCGGCTTCCAGCAATGCCTTGGCTTCCTGCAACTGTGCCTCGGAAACGTAGCTATTGCCCATGAGTTTGGCCCGCGCTTCGAATTCGAGTTCACGTTGTTTGACCGTGGCTTCGGCCTGCAAGAGGCGGGCGCGGCGATCCCTTTGGTCAAGATTCACGATGACATCGCCGGCGTCGAATCGATCACCCCGTTCCACGCCAATACTGACTACACGTCCGTCCGTTTCAGCATTAAGTTCTACGATTCTTGCCGGCGCCGTACGGCCATTGACGGTGATGTTCCGGGTGACTTCCACAGCGGTTTGATGTCGTACTCTGACGCTTGTGCGTGGCGCCGAGGCGACATTCGGATTTTGCTCGCTATCATATGATTTGGTGCCGCCACCAATGTGGCCGCTGGCGAGCCACAGTGCGATTGCAATGGTTATTCCGGCGGACGTGAGCCAGGATTTGTAAGGACGCAATTTATTTAATTCTAATTTCAACATTGCTCTATCTCAAAACTCTCCATGGCGCAGATCAGCCTGCTGCAGATTTGACATCTGCCAGGACTGGCTTCGTCAGCAGTTTGCGATTTTCCTCAATGTAATTCCTGAACGCCGACGCCATGTGTTTGCCGTATCCGGCAACAAATTGTGCGCCCTGTCCCGTGCCGGGACATTCAATGGACTGGAACTCTTCGATCATCTCCAGGAATTCGTTTATTTCTGCGAGCTTGTTGTCGATCACCGTGTCGATTTGCTCAGCCGTCATCAGGTGCGCGAACCACAAGGTCGCCAGGAACTCAGATCGCAATTTGTGCGCGGGGTTCGCATTTGCAAGGCCTTCCATCAGCGCCTCACGCCCCTTTTCGGTGATGTTGTATACCTTGCGGTCCGGTTTCCCGTCCTGCAGAACCTGCTCGAATTCAACCAGACCGTTTCGCGCAAGCGTGGCAAGGGCCGGGTAGATTGAGCCGTACCCTGCGGGGAAAAAATGTCCGAACGACGATTCGAAGCACTTCTTCATATCGTAGCCGGAGGCTTCTCCGTCGGTAAGCATCCCAAGACAAACTGTTTTGACATCCATCAGATTTATTCCCGCCAGTTGTTGCCCGGACATATATCGGGGCGATGCATACTATCAATTCGATATATATTGTCCAGCTATAGGGTAGAAGTATTTTCACTATGGAGAAAATCAACTATGAATCAAGGTGTTAAGCATCTCTCCCGGATATGCCGGTGCGCGGGAATGCGCTCGCAGCACCTCGGGGTGCGCGAAAAATAGTGAATTTCCGGTCGATTCAGGTGCTGGCGGACTTGGTGGCGACGACGACAATCATGCCCTTCTCGGTCATTTGCCGACTGATATCAAGGCCGTTGGCCTGCAGACGCTGGTTGATCTCTGCTGTGTCGAGCCTGAGTTTCAGGTAATCGCTGATGTGCATTTTCCAGGCACCGCCCTCTTTCCGGTACAGCACATCATGCACGTGCACGACAGTGTCCCGGTAATCCAGGAAGCAGGTGAAAATCTGCTGATCGTCGGCCCTGATCGGCACAAAGCGATCAGCGCCCGCCGGCTCGCTCGATACATAGTCGCGAATTGAATAGACAAACGTACCGCCGGGCTTTAGTGCCCGAGATACCCGGTCGATACATTTATCGACCGCAGCCGTATCCGGAAGATGTACCAGCGTATCGCCCATGCAAACGATCAGGCCGGGCGGCTCGTCGATGTACTGGTCGAATTCCCTCAGATCAGCGCAAACCGTCGTGATCTGCAAATCGCCTGCGCGCTCCTCCAATTCGTCAAGCAATTCCTGACAGAAATCAATCGCGATAACGCTGAATCCCCGTTCGGCAAGCGGCAACGACTGACAACCCGGCCCGCAGCCAAGGTCGAGCGCAAGATCACCGTATTCAGGAGAAAGTTCCAGGCTGGCGAACAATTCGACGTTGGCCTGATACGCGTTCTCGAAATCCCCGAGGATCCATGAATAGACCGGAGCCAAGAATTCGTCGTAATGATTCCTGACGGATTTCAAGCCGTTCCCCTTTCGCCTTTCGCGAACGCATGCCAATGCCAGCGTATTTGTTTACAGAAAGTATTGTGACAAAAACGGATTCATCATACGGTTTTCGGGATCGAATTGTCGGCGGATTTTGCGGAAGAATGTCAGCCGGCTGCCGAACACTTGTTGCGGGTAATCTGCGGGAATATCACGTGTCTGATTGAATATCGGTACGCCGCCCCAGTGCCGGGCGAAGTCACCAAAGTCAATGGCAAAGTCTTCCCAACCCTGCGCCTGGGTAGAAATCGCGCGCAGCGCCACCATCGGTTCGTCGAAACTGGGTGACAGCATTGCAGAGGTATCTCTGCCGATGCGAAAGCCCACCGTCGGCATGTCGCAGCGGTAATTACTGCTCTCGTGAATTCTCAAACAGAAGTCGCGATACGCTTGTACGACAATCGCGAAATCTGCGGCAGGAAAGAACCAGGTCGAGTAATACAAGCTGTTGGCGACATCATGCTTCCTGGTGCTGCTTAGTTGCGCGGTCGAGTTACTGCCCGATGAGACCAGGCGGTTGTTGACCAGTCCTTGTGTTACCTGGCTGATTTCGTCAATCAGGCGATACCGTACACCTGCAAGCGGAACAATCCGGTTTATCGACTTGAACACCTTTGGCAATACGGTGCTCTCGCCCCAGTCTTTGATCTTCCAGGGGATACGGCGAGTTGAACGAGCGGCCGGACTGTATCGTCTCAGGTCAAGGTATACGCGATCGCGAAACGGCAACAGGTAAAACTTCAGTCCAACGTCTACGTTACTGAGTTTTTCCGCAACGCCGGCAAACTGATCGAAACAGCAGCGCCGGTGCGTGACGGCAAATGGTTTGATCGGCCGGACTTTGAGCGTGATCTCATCAATGACGCCGAGCATGCCGAAACTCAGACGATATGCATTCAGGAGATTTTGCTGGCTTCGCCGTATTTCGATAGGTTTGCCGTTAGGAGTTATGACGCGAATGCTTTTGACTTGCGACGCAAAAAAGGCGCCGTCATCGCCGAAAGCCGGACCGATGCAGGCTCCTGCTACTGCGCCGCCGACGGTGCGACTCATAAGGTCGTGACTGCCGCCGAGTTCGAGGCCTTGTGCCGCAAGTTCGCGGGCGAGGTCGCCGATGCGTACACCGGGTTGCACAGTAACAGTGTCGCCGTATGCGTCTATATTCTTTATCCGATTCAGGCAGGTCAGATCGATGACGGTGCCAGCGCTGGAGGACGTGCAATCTGTGGCGGAACTATTGGCGCCCATCGGGCGAAATGGCGGCAAATATCTGGAATCCGGATTCAGCACATCGCGAATTACTCTGCTATTGACAGGTTTTATGATGGTGGGACCGGACAGTCTGTGCAGGCGAAAACGGCTTGAGCGCCGAAGTTGAATCGGGTTTGCTGACATTTGTGGCTCCAAAATCGAAAGGGACGAAATTCGCGTTGATTCCAGGCAACAAAATGCAGGACCGGTACATAGTTGCTGAGATTGCCAGGCGAATGCCACCAGCAACGGGCCGCCCGCGAGAACTTCCGGCGATCCGGTCGGTTTGGCAACCCCGCTGTCATAGGTTTCCCCTTAGACCGGTGGTTTTGCGACCCTTTCTTTCGAAAGGTGTGCCTTTGTCAAACGAGTGAGAATCGTGGCACATGGGCAATCGGGCTGTCAATTTTCCGGCCCAGGTAAATAACAGATAATGTTAAATCGGCACTTTATGGTGTTCTCCGGCCAGCATTGCGTACAATTATGTTGACTGGTATCCGGCCAACCGACCCTGAGGAATTGCCATGATGTTCCATCGATGTATTTCAGTCTGCCTGCTCGGCTTCGTGGTGGCCGCCCCGTCGTTTGCCGACTCGATTCTCGAATTTCAGTCGACAGAATTCGGCCAGGGGCAGCCGATCGTCGGTACCGTCCAGATCTCGACTTCAGGCGACAACACCAGACTCGAAATTAATTCCGTCAGCAGCGCCGAGGCCGGTGGCATGATCTTTCATGGCGCACGCGATGAAATGATCATCCTGGATCATGCGCAGGGAAGCTACATGATCATTGATCAGGCTCGCATGAACGCGATGGCCTCGCAGGTCAGCCAGGCCATGACGCAAATGCAGGAAGCGTTGGCGGCGATGCCGCCGGAGCAACGGGCCCTGGCGGAACAGATGATGCAACGACAGTTTCCCGCCGCAGCGCCGAAACAATCGCCAAAACAATCACCCGATATCATCAACGCCCTCGGCAGTCACGGCGAGGTAGCAGGCATCGAGTGCCGGAACTATGAAGTAATGCGCGACGGCCGCAAGGTCCGCGAGCTTTGTATGAGCGACTGGGACGATATTGCGGGCGGGCAGGAGACTGCTGAGGCCCTTAAAGATGTCGCCGGATTTTTTGAGAGCATGAGACAGGCATTCTCCGGCGCGGGCGCGATGGACGCGTTCGATCGGCAGCAGGAATTATTCGGGCACATGAATGAACTGGATGGATATCCCATTCTCTATCGCGATTTTTCCGCGAGTGGCGCGCTCGAACGTCAGGTAATACTGACTTCGGCCAGACAGGAAGATGTGAGCCCCCGATTTTTTAAACCACCGCAGGGCTACAAGTTGCAGGAGTTGCCGCAGGGCATGAAATAGGAAATTCCTGCGAACGGCGTATGCGGTACAGCTAAGAAATGAACAAGGAATTACTGCCTGCGCAGGCTGTCCTGGCCGCCAATCGGATCGCTGCATATATTCGCGAGACGCCGCTCGATTATTCGCCGTATTTCAGCGATCTGACCGGCGCAAACGTCTACCTCAAACTCGAGAATCTGCAGCATACGGGCTCTTTCAAACTTCGTGGTGCATTCAACAAATTGCTGTCGCTGTCTGCAGAAGATCGGGAAGCGGGTGGAGTCGCGGCATCCAGCGGCAATCACGGCGCAGCAATTGCGTACGCGATGAATGAGCTCGGTATGTCGGGCACGATATTCGTGCCCGAGCAAACGTCGCCGACGAAAGTGGACGCAATCAAACGTGCGGGTGGCGATGTGCAGTTTTTTGGCACTGATGGTCTCGACACGGAAACGCACGCTCGTGAGTATGCCGGGCAGAACGGGATGGTTTATCTGTCCCCATACAACGACCTGGATGTCATAGCAGGACAGGGAACTTGCGGGGTTGAGATTGCGAAACAGTTATCAATTGTGGACGCGATATTTATCGCGGTCGGGGGCGGAGGACTGATCAGTGGTGTCGGTTCGTTCTTGAAGTCGGTGAATCCCTCGCTAACGGTCGTAGCCTGTCAGCCTGCCGCATCGGCGGTAATGACCGAATCGGTCAAAGCGGGAAAGATTCTCGACCTGCCAAGTGATCCCACATTATCTGACGGCACCGCGGGCGGCATCGAGGCCGACGCGATCACCTTTGATATCTGCCGTGAAATCACGGACGAATTCGTGGTCGTTTCCGAGGAGCAGATTGCGGAAGCTATGCGAGGGTTCATCGATTCCCACCACATGCTGATCGAGGGTGCCGCAGGAGTCGCGATTGCCGGCCTGCTGGCCAGTGGCCACAAATACAAGGGCAAGAACGTTGTTGTCATCGTTTGTGGTGCCAATATTAGCCGGGAAACGCTGAAGAAAGTCATCTAGGCCGAACCAAGGTGCAGAACTGATCCAGTGAAAGCTCTTACAAACCTTATGCCGGCCTTGCTGCTTGCCGCATCACCGGCGGTCGCCGAGTCGACGGTAATTATCAACGTTAACGTGATTCCGATGACGTCGGAAACGGTGCTGAGTGCCCGCACTGTCATCGTTACCGATGGTGAAATCGTAACAATCGGCGATGTTGACGATACGCCGGTGCCAGATGATGCAGTTGTCGTCGATGGGACGGACCGCTTCCTGATGCCGGGATTATTCGAAATGCACGGACATGTGCCGGGCCTCAAATCGCGCGATCTCGATCGGGTTTTGCATTTGTTTGTCGCGAACGGAATTACGACAGTGCGTGGCATGCTCGGACAACAGTCTCACCTTGAATTGAGAAGTGCATTACAAAAAGGGGACAGGCTGGGTCCGCGACTATACACCTCCGGGCCATCTCTGAACGGCCGCAGTGTTACCAGCCCTGAAAGGGCGATCAGCATGGCTGAGCAGCAACATGCAGCCGGTTACGACTTTCTGAAGATTCACCCCGGTCTCACGCGAGAGGAATTCGACGCGATGGCGGCGACGGCCAATCGGGTGGGCATTCGATTTGCCGGTCATGTGCCGGAGGATGTCGGGATCAGGCGGGCGCTGGCAGCGGGAATTGCGACGGTCGACCACCTCGACGGTTATATGGAGTCATTACTCAGGCCGAATGATGATCCTTCAGGCGGTCTCAGTGGGTTTTTCGGTGTCTTTATTGCCGATCAGGCGGACGAGACCAAGATCGCCGAAATTGCTGCGGCAACTGCCGAAGCCGGTGTCTGGAATGTCCCGACGGAGTCCCTGTTCAGGCACGCGACCTCGTCCGAATCAGATCCTGACGACATGGTGGACTGGCCGGAGATGAAATATATGCCGGCAGACACTGTTGCGCGGTGGCACCGCGCCAAACGCGACATACTTGACGATGTAAATTATAAGCCGGATACAGCAGCCCGCGCCGTCGCATTACGGCAGCAACTGATACTGGCATTGCATCACAGCGGGGCAGGATTGTTGCTGGGCTCGGACTCACCGCAGATATTTAACGTCCCCGGCTTCGCCATTCATCGCGAACTCGAGTACCTGGTCGATGCCGGCCTCACGCCATATGAAGCTTTGCAAACCGGGACTACGAATCCCGCAGAGTTCTTTGGGCGACCCGGCGTTCTCGGCGTAGTGAAGACTGGCGCTGTGGCCGATCTCATCCTGCTTGATGCGAACCCGCTTGATGACATTACGAACACGCGCCGCATCCACGGAGTGATGGTCCGCGGGCGCTGGCTTCCCCGTAGCGAACTGGACGGCCTTCTTGACAGATTGGCGCGATAACAGGGGTTCGACGGTTTGTGTACTACGAAGACGCATCACGATTGCGGGCCGCCTTTTCAAGTTCGCGATGCAAATGATCGCGTTGTTTAACGGCAGCGTATTTTGCCGGGTTAGTTTCACTGATGAAGTCCTCCAATGGGCAGATTATCTCGTCATCGTTAACGGCAAAGAACATGACGATGCTGTAGCGCTGTTCGCCTGTGTTCCGAACCCGATGGCCGGTGGCGTGGAAGAGACCATTGGTCCATCGTTCCATCATGTCGTCGAGCATCACTAGCAGCCGGCCATCGTGTCCGGGCACGTCGTACCAGTCACCGTCGGTGGCCAATAGCTCCAGCCCCGGGGCTGTCTGATATATCAGCGTCATACACTCGAAGTCCGTGTGCGCCGATATGCCGACATTGGTATCTGTCGCTGGTGCATCGTTCTCAGGATAATTGAGCAAACGTAGCGTATTGAATTGCTGAGAACTGCAGCGATCGGCAAAAAACCTGCGTTCCAGACCTGCGGCGAGGGACAGGCCCTCGAGGACTGAGGTGCCGACGTCTGTCAGCGCATCCCAGCAGGCACGCACATCGCGCCGAAAATCCGTCATCTCGGGCCAGATATTCGGCGGCTCATCGCTGCCCTGCGGCGGGCGCCGTCCGCAATCGAAGGACTCGACATGTGCGATCGTCCCGGGCTGGTATGGGAGTTCCCCGTAAAGCGGTGTCCATCCCTGGCTGGTTTTCGTCACAGCTACATTGACGGCCTGCTTCAGCGGGTCAGCATCGTCAAGCGCGAAAAAGGCATGCATCTGCCCAAGAACACGGCTGATCGTATCCTCGCTGTCGAACGCGTGGTCCAGGAAAAAGAAGCCGGTATTGAGACAGGCATCGCGGATCGTTGCGATGACTGCAGCGTCATTGCCGGCAAGTTCGCGCGCATCGACGCACGGTACCGAGCCGAATTTTTGTCCCCGGACCGGGTCCGTTTGCTGCAATTCATGGGTCCGTGGCATGGCGCATGCTGTTACTTTTTCGTGGCTGTAGGTGCGGCTTCAGTCGCGAATGACTCAACCCCGATTCGCGGATAAATCCGCTCCTACAGTATCATTCGATAGGAACACGCGCAGCCGATATCGGAAATTATTGACTCGCCTTGCAACTGTTTTCTGCCCTGGGGTATCTAATCAGTACATGACCGGGCGGGCCGGGTCAGAACCTATAAAAGGGGCAAAAATCATGCGCGGCATTATTGTGATGGTGATGTTCACGGCGAGCCTGGCGAGCGCCGCCTGGAGTGACTATGAAGAGCAGCGGGAGCTGAAGCTGAGTGCCAGGGATATTGGCACAGTCGATATAGAAGCGGGTTCCGGCAGCCTTGAGATCTCCGGCGTGTCCGGTGCAGACGCAATTGCCGTGACGGCGACAATCCGCGTACCGGATCGGGACGATGACAAGGCGCGCAAAATAATCGAGTCCGACCTAGTGCTGACGCTGGAGAAGCAAGGTGATACCGCGGTTCTGAAGGCATATTTCAAACACAAACTCTGGCGCACGGGCGATAGTCCAAGCGTGCAACTGGTCGTGCGCATGCCCGACAATCTGAATCTGGCGGTAGATGATGGCTCTGGATTCATGTCTGTTGCCGATATATCGGGTGCCATTGACGTTGAAGACGGTTCCGGATCGATCACGATGACGAACGTCGGCGGCGAGGTTCAGATCGTCGACGGATCCGGATCGATTTCTGTTGATGGCGTCGGCGGCGATATCTCGATCGATGATGGCTCCGGTAGCATCACGGTTCGAGGGGTCGCAGGCAGCGTGGTCATCGATGACGGTTCCGGCAGCATCAATGTCAGCGAGGTCGAACAGGACCTGATCATTGTGGACGATGGCAGCGGCGGATTGAATTTCTCCGATATCAAAGGCCGTGTGAAAAAGGATATTTAAAAACCGGAATCGAACCAGAAAACCGGGGTCGAACCGAAGTTTTCATAGAAAACACTGGATTAAGCCGGTCTTTAAGAAAACTTCGGTTCGACCCCTGTTTTCCCGGTTTTCTGTGGCAGGATAAATCGGGTTGTAACGCCGATATTGTCATATAAGCATCGCCCGCTTAGGAAGGGCTCCTACGCGAACGATTGAATTTTTCCGCGAAAAACCGGTCTGATACTAAGCTGATCCGCATGGACCTTGCTGCCCGGCGGTGATGGTGGTTGGGTATGGCCGTCTGAGATGCGTGTTTGTGCTTCGGAGGGCCAAAATGGTCTAAAATCGCAGGTAACACCGGAGTTTCAAAACATGGGCAGCCGATTTGCTCTTCTGACAGTGCTTGTTCTTGCCGCGCCGCTTTGCTGGGGGCAGGGGGCTGAAAGGATAATGCGTGATCAGAACGCGACGACCGTCATCGGTCCGCGCAACATGCCCTTATACGATGGAGCGAAGGCGCTGCTTGCCGGCGACGATGTGGAGGGTGTTCGCCTGACGCTCCAGGGACTGAAAATGGCGCAGGGGCGGCGCGAAGAAGAAGCGGCTCTGTCGAATCTCTGCGCCGGATATATCATGCTCGCTCTTTATGATAATGCGCTCAAATATTGTGAGCTGCTGATCGCGCGCAACGACAAGAACTGGCGCGGTTTTAACAACAGGGCAGTTATTTATATCAAGACCAAACAGTGGGACAAGGCGGAGAAGGACCTGATACGAGGCGAAGAACTGCATCCAAACGCAAGGACGCTGAAGATTGCGCGTTCGATGTATATGGATGCGGTGCATCCTGTTGCGCCTGAAATTGAAATCGATGACCGTCAACGGCAATTCAGTGCAGAATCCGATCCACAATAAGACGCCCACTGTTTTCGTCATTGC
>JADFGH010000330.1 GCA_022567775.1 Pseudomonadota bacterium
ACATCGCTCACGGAATGTACAGCTAGTCAGATACGCTCGCGTGCCCGGAGAATTCCGCTCGAATCGCGTCGCTGTGTTGGCCGAGAGCGGGCACGGAGCCCGGCCCCTGGTGCTTTTCGAGTTGCAGCGCTGCAATCAGATCGACGGGACCGTGCGGTGTCATCACCCTCTGCAATTTCAGCTGCGGATGCCTGCTGAATTCTTCTATTGACCGCAACTCGGCATAAGCAATCGCAGCCTGCTGCAGCTGTTCGATAAGTTCTTTTTTGGTGAGCTGGCCGACCATTTCAGCTACCGCACGATCGAGTGCTGCCCGATTTTGGACGCGTGCGGCGTTGCCGCGGAAGCGTTCGTCGGCCGCCAGGTCCGGGCGTTTGCCAACCTCATTACACAATCTTTGCCACTCGCGCTCGTTTTGCACGCCGATGACGATCTGCGCCGCATCGCTGGTCGTGAATACGCCATAGGGCGCGATGGAAGGATGCGCGATGCCGATGCGCGGCGGTGCTTCGCCGCCGTATACCTGGTGCAGGTAGGGCACGTTCATCCACTCGGCCAGCGCATCGAACATCGACACATCAATGACGCGACCGCCGTCCGTCGTTGCCCGGGAGATCAGTGCTTCGAGGATCAACTGATAGGCCGTCAGGCCGGCCGCGATGTCGCAGACTGAAATGCCAACACGGCCCGCTTCGCCGGGCCCACCGGTCACCGACGCGAGCCCGGTCTCGCACTGCACCAGCATGTCGTAGGCTCTCATGTTGCTGTACTCGCCCGTCTCACCGTAGCCGCTGATGTTGCAGGCGATCAAACGCGGGTAACGGCGCGTGAGTTCCGCGGAGCCCAGGCCCAATCTCGCCACAGCGCCTGGCGCCAGGTTCTGGATGAATATATCCGCGTGTTCCAGAATGTTGTGCAACAGCGCGCAGTCATCCGCATCCTTGAGATCCAGTACCACCGATTCTTTGCCCTGGTTCACCCAGACGAAGTAGGTGCTTTCGCCCTTAACGACGTCGTCGTACTGCCGGGCGAAGTCGCCTTCCTCCCGCTCTACCTTGATGACGCGCGCGCCGGCGGCTGCAAGACGTGCCGAGCACAGCGGCGCGGCGAGAGCGTGCTCGAGCGCGACGACGAGCAAGCCGTCCAGGGCACCCACGTTCAGAAACTCTTCGGCATGCCGAGGACGTGCGTGCCGATATGCGACAGGATCAGGTTGGTCGACACCGGCGCAACACGATAAAGGCAGGCCTCACGGAATTTTCGTTCGACATCGTACTCGGTGGCAAACCCATAACCGCCGAAGGTCTGTATACAGGTGTCGCCCGCAAACCACGACGCCTCGGATGCGAGCAGCTTCGCCATGTTGGCCTCGGCACCACAGCGTTCTCGCGCATCGAACAGTGCTGCGGCCTTTGTCACCATCAAGGCTGCTGCCTCGGTCTGGGCATAGGCACGAGCGATCGGGAACTGGACACCCTGGTTGGCGCCGATCGGCCGGCCGAAAACCTCGCGCTCGCTTGCGTAGTTCGCAGCCTTTTCGATAAACCAGCGCGCATCACCGATGCACTCGGCAGCAATCAGGATTCTCTCCGCGTTCATGCCATCGAGGATATATTTGAATCCTTCACCTTCCTCGCCGATCAGATTTTCAGCCGGCACTTTCAGGTCTTCGAAAAAGACCTCGGTGCTGGCATGGTTCATCATCGTGTCGATGGGCCTGATCGTTATCCCGTTGCCGACAGCCTTGCGCAGATCGACAAGAAACACCGACAGTCCGCCCGTGCGCTTTTCGGCCTGATCACGCGGGGTGGTGCGTGCCAGCAGAATCATGAGGTCCGAGTGCTCGGCGCGTGAAATGAAGATCTTCTGCCCGTTAATCACGTAATGATTGCCTTGCCGCTGTGCCCGAGTGCGTATGCGCGTTGTATCGCTGCCGCTGCCCGGCTCGGTTACGCCAAACGCCTGCAGTCGCAGTTCGCCGGCGGCAATGCGCGGCAGGTAGCGGCTTTTTTGCGCCTCACTGCCGTGACGCAACAGCGTGCCCATCGTGTACATCTGTGCGTGGCAGGCGCCTCCGTTGCCACCGCTTTTTTGAATTTCTTCGAGGATGGCACAGGCAGCGCCGAGGTCGAGTCCGCTGCCGCCGTATTGTTCCGGAATCAATACCGCGAGATATCCAGACTCGTTCAATGCCTGCACGAACTCCGTCGGATAACGGCGCGCCTTGTCGAGTTCTCGCCAGTATTCAGCGCTGTACCCGGCACACAATTGATGCACGGCGTCGCGTATCTCGGTGTAGGGATCATCGATCGACAATTGAGCATCCATAAGATTTCATTACGACCCTTTTTTCGTAGGCTGTATTGCGAATTTGTCGGTAACCTTGCAGGTTCACGAACAGTGAAAATACGCTGCTCTGCAACGCAATGATTTGGAAAACCGCAGGTTCCACCTACGCTGCGAGCGTTGACGGATCGTAGCATTCTAACCATACTGATTTTTCGGTTATGTCGCCAATGCACGAGTTGATGGGCATTCCCGGACCAATCGACGGTCATCGAATGCTGAAGATCACAGATGCTCAGGAATAAGAACTCGAATCGACCTAATGATTGTTTTGGGAGCATGAGATGCTAGGAATTCGAAACTGGCTGCCAGTCGCCACGGCCCTTTTGTTCGTTATCCCTGTGCAGGCATTTAATGCCGACGACCTCAATGATCCGAAAGTCGTGGAGGCTTTCGTAGATGGCGTCGTTAAACCACTGATGGCCGAAGGTCATAGCCCGTCCGGTGTGTTCGTTTTGATGAAGGACGGTGAGGTCATATTGCAGAAGGGCTATGGCTGGCAAAACGTCGAGGAGCGTATTCCGGTTGATCCCGCCAGGACACTGTTCCGGCCGGGCTCTATTTCAAAGCTGTTTACCTGGGTTTCCGTCATGCAGCTGGTCGAGCAGGACAGGCTGGACCTGGATGCCGATATCAATAACTACCTGAAGACGTTTCAAATCAAGGATACGTTTCCCGGGCAACCCATCACGCTACGGCATTGCATGACGCATACGC
>JADFGH010000026.1 GCA_022567775.1 Pseudomonadota bacterium
CGTTGCCCGCTTCGATAACCCGACCTGGGCCTACGGCTAAGCCCGCATGCCGCAATGTTCTGCAAAACAGCAGGATATTTTCTGCGAGCCGGCCTTCGTGTTCACTGACCACGGATTTTTTCATACTCAGGCCTGCGCCTGGATTTCCGAGAGCAAACGTGCGGCTTCGCTGCCGCGCACTTTCGCGATGTCGTCCTGATATTTGAGCAGCGAACCCAGTGTGTCGTTTACAACCTCGGCAGTTAGCGTTACCACGTCAAGTTGTGTTAGCGCATTAGACCAGTCAATAGTCTCTGCCACACCGGGACACTTGAACAGATCCTCATCCCTGAGTTTGTGAATGAATGTGATCAGTTGTTCGCGAAGATCGGCAGCCAGCGTCGGTGCCTTCAGGGCCAGGATTCTGGACTCGGCTTCATGTGTCGGATAGTTGACCCAGTGGTAGAGACAACGGCGACGTAGCGCGTCGTGTACCTCGCGGGTTCGGTTAGAGGTAATGACAACGATGGGTGGTGCTTTGGCCTTGATCGCCCCCAATTCTGGAATGCTTATTTGATAGTCCGAAAGCAATTCCAGCAGAAAAGCCTCGAAGGGTTCATCGGCCCGATCGATTTCGTCAATCAGCAACACCGGCGGTCCACCATCGTGTTCACTGAGTGCGTTCAGCAATGGACGTTCAATCAGGTAGTCACGTGTATAAAGGCTGCTGCCGATATCAGCAGCAGTGCCCTGCGCCTCCGCCATACGAATGGCGACCATCTGCCGCGGGTAATTCCACTCGTAGGCAGCACTGGCGAGATCCAGCCCCTCGAAACACTGCAGTCGAATGAGGTCGCGCGACAGCGTCGTGGCAAGTACTTTCGCTATTTCGGTTTTGCCGACGCCCGCTTCGCCTTCCAGCAGCAGCGGGCGGCCCATGCTCAGCGCCAGGAATACCACCGTTGCAAGGTCCCGTCCGGCTACGTAATCACCATCGGCCAGCAAATCGGCCGCTGCTGAAACGTCGTTCGGGAGTTCGTTTTTTGCTGGTTTTTCAGGCAATTAACTGTCTGACCGCGCGCCTGGCCATGACCCCGACCAAGTGCGCCCGGTACTCGGCGCTGGCGTGCAGGTCACTCAACAGGTCTGCTGCATCGACAGCGATGCCCTCAAGAGCGCCCGCGGAAAAATCCTTGCTCAATGCGTCCTCCATAGCCGTCACGCGATACGCGCAAGCTGCAGCGCCCGTCACTGCAACGCGAATACCCTCTGCCGTTTCTGCAACCATGACGCCAACAACCGCGTAGCGGGATGCAGGATTCGGAAACTTGGAATACGCGGCACGCTCCGGCTTCGCAAATCGCACCGAAATCACGATTTCACCCGGCTCGAGTGCGGTCTCGAACAGAGCTTTGAAGTAATCGTCCGCGCTGATTTCGCGACGATCCGTTTTGACAACGGCGTTGAGGCCAAGTACCGCCGCCGGGTAGTCGGCGGCGGGATCGCTGTTGGCAACAGAACCGCCAATTGTGCCACGGTTGCGTACCTGTGCATCCCCGATGCTATCCGCAAGATCGGACAATGCGGGTATTGCTGCGCGCACGACATCGCTTGCTGCCACTTCCGCGTGACAAACCATGGCACCAATCTCGATTGCATCGCCGGAATCGCTGATGTCTGCGAGTCCCTCGATATTCGAAAGGTCGACCAGATCGGAGGGACTTGCCAGGCGCATCTTCATCGTTGGCAGGAGCGTCATGCCACCCGCCAGCAGTTTTGCCTCATCGTTGTCACCCAGAATTTTCCTGGCTTCGTCGAGTGACGTCGGGCGATGGTAGTTGAATTCGTACATATCGAGTCCCTTTAACTCTTTATCCGTTACCCTGCATTGCCTGCCACACACGCTCAGATGTTGCCGGCATTTGCAGGTCGTCAACGTTGTAATCCGACAAGGCGTTTAGAACGGCATTGATGACTGCAGATGGAGAACCGATGGCGCCCGCCTCACCACAGCCTTTGACGCCCAGCACGTTATGCGTGCACGGCGTAACGTTCGTGGTCACGGCAAAATTCGGCACGTTGTCGGCTTTCGGCAGACAGTAGTCCATCATCGACCCCGTCAGTAATTGTCCCGAGTCGTCATACACACACTGTTCGTAAAGCGCCTGGCCGATTCCCTGGGTGACGCCGCCGTGAACCTGTCCATCCACGATCATGGGATTAATAATGCGCCCGAAATCATCGCCGGCGGTGAACCTGACGACTTGCACAACACCGGTATCGGGGTCCACTTCGACTTCGCAGATGTGGCAGCCGGCCGGGAACGTGAAATTCTTGGGATCGTAAAACGCGGTCTCCTCGAGTCCTGGCTCCAGCGTTTCCAGAGGGTAGTTATGTGGCACGTAGGCGGCCATCGCAACATCGCCGAACGCGACGGAACGATCGGTTCCGGCGACGCTGAGCTGGCCATCCTTGAACTCGATGTCGTCTTCCGAGGCTTCGAGAAGATGTGCGGCAATCTTTTTTGCCTTGGTTCTGATTTTCTCCAGCGCGTTCATCAGAGCGACGCCGCCGACGGCAGCCGAGCGCGAACCATAGGTACCCATACCAAACGGCACCTTGCCGGTATCACCGTGGACGATATCGACATTGTCGAAATCAACGCCGAGTGCCTCAACCACGAGCTGCGCGAACGTAGTCTCGTGTCCCTGGCCATGGCTGTGCGAGCCGGTGAGCACTGTGACTGAGCCGGTTGGATTGACGCGTACCGTGCCCACCTCGTACAGGCCGGCCCTCGCGCCGAGCGCCCCGGCAACGTTCGACGGTGCGATACCGCAGGCCTCGATGTAAGTCGAGATTCCTACACCTCTCAATTTTCCCCGCGCCGCGGATTCCTCGCGGCGCTGGTCGAAATTCGCGTAATCAGCAAGCTCGATGGCCTTTACCACCGCAGCGTCATAGTCGCCGGTGTCATACTCGAGCGCGACCGGCGTCTGGTACGGAAAATCCTCCGGCTGGATGAAATTGCGCCGCCTGAGTTCGATCGGATCGATGCCGGTCTGTTTCGCCGCCTTGTCAACCAGCCGCTCCAGCAGGTAGCTGGCTTCCGGTCGACCCGCACCCCGGTATGAGTCGACCGGCACCGTGTGTGTGAACATGGCCTTCACTTCCGCATGGATGGCCGGGGTCTTGTAGCTGCCGGCCAGCAGGGTTGCATACAGGATAGTCGGCACCGCAGGGCCGAACGTCGACAGGTAGGCGCCGAGGTTAGCGCGCGTCGAAACACGCAGACCCAGGAAATCACCGTCTTTGCTCATCGCCAATTCGGCGTGGCTCACGTGATCCCTGCCGTGCGCGTCGCTGATGAAAGATTCGCTGCGGTCCGCGGTCCACTTCACCGGGCGATTCACTTTTCTGGATGCCCAGGTAACGATCGCTTCTTCCGCGTAGTGGCATATCTTGGAACCAAATCCGCCACCGACGTCCGGCGCAATCACCCTGAGTTTATGTTCCGGGATGCTGAGTACGAATGCGCCCATCAACATACGGATGACATGCGGGTTCTGGCTGGTGGTGTAAAGCGTGTATTCATCTTTGCCGGCGTCGTAGTCGCCGATGGCTGCGCGCGGCTCAATCGCATTTGCAATCAGGCGATTGTTGACGATATCGATAGTGACGACCTGGTCGGCACCCGCAAATGCCGCATCAGTTGCCGATTTGTCGCCGATTTCCCAGTCGAAACAGATGTTTCCTTTTGCGTCGTCCCAGACCAGCGGTGCACCGTCGGCGCTTGCCGATTCGAGGTTTGCAACGGATGGCAGTTCTGCGTAATCCACATCGACCAGTTCTGCCGCATCACGTGCAATGGCGCGCGTCTCGGCCAGAACTACGGCTACCTGATCGCCGACATAACGCACGCATTCCGCCGCCAGCGGCGGATGCCCGGGCTCGACCATCGGCGAACCGTCTTTGCTGGTGATGCCCCAGCCACACGGTATGCCGCCAACGCCGTCAGCCGCCATATCGGCGCCCGTAAAAACGGCCACAACGCCGGACATTGCTATGGCAGCGTCAACATCTACCTTGTTGATTTTCCCGTGTGCTATCGGGGAGCGGATAATTTGTGCGTAAAGCTGATGTGGACGGTTGATGTCATCAACAAACTGTCCCAGGCCGGTGATAAATCGATGGTCTTCTTTGCGTCGAACTGCAGCGCCAAACCCATTTTCAGTCATGCTTCACCTCGTCTCCGCATGGTTCTTCTTCTAGCCTACCCTCATCGAGTCCGCACCAGCTTTGATCGCACGAACGATGTTATGGTAGCCCGTGCAGCGGCACAGATTTCCCTCCAGCCATTCCCGGATCTCTTTTTCGCTCGGGTCGGGATTTTGCTTCACGAGATCCAGTGCGCTCATGATCATGCCCGGGGTACAAAATCCGCACTGCAGACCATGATGCTCACGAAACGCCTCCTGCATGGGATGCAGCTGGCCGTTTTTTGCCACGCCTTCAATCGTGACGATTTCCGTACCGTCGGCCTGGGCGGCAAGCATCGTGCAACTCTTGACCGAACGACCATCGACATGGATAACGCAGGCGCCACACTGGCTGGTATCGCAGCCGACGTGCGTACCGGTTCTGCCAAAGCGCTCGCGAATCATCTCAACCAGCAATGTGCGGGAAGCTACATGGGCGCTCACGGCTTCGCCGTTCAGCGTAAATGAAACATTAATAGACATCAGGCTATCCTGTGCTTGTTTTAATTGTTGTGCATCGTCCGGGTTGCGGTCATTCGCGGCTTAAGCCGCTCCTACATTGCCGTGAAGACGGCACTGTTCAGCGTAGCAGAAACCACCAGATCAGCAAGACTGCGACGGCGCCGGCAACCGCCAGCCAGATCCTGGGGGTGACCTTACCGTCTCCGGCATCGTCTGCGCCGACACGCGTCGCCCCCGGATCAAGCTCCCGGGAAAAATTGCCAAAAAAATCATTTGCGATCTTCCTGGTCGCGCCGAGCACCAGGCGGGATCCGACCTGGGCAAGTTTGCCACCGACCCTGAAATCGGCGACATAGGATAGCAAGGTGCCATCGTCGTTCTCGGTCAGGGTCACATCGGCGCTGCCGCGACCGAAGCCGGCGGCACCGGCCTTGCTTTCGCCGACCAGGGTATAGCTCTCAGGTGGGTTCAGGTTTTCGAGCGTAAGCCTGGTGTTGAAGCGTGCGCGGACCGGGCCGATCGACGCCATCACTGTCGCAGCCAATTCCGTATCGCTGATCTTCTCCAGCGATTCGCATCCCGGGATACACTTTTTCAGCATCTCGGGATCATTCAGGGCCTGCCAGACATCCCCGCGGCTGCTGCGTATTTGGTACTCGCCTTTGATTTCCATAACGGGTTGTTACGTGCCTTGTAGGAGCCCGGACTACCGGGCGATAGATAATATTTTCTACAATAATACTAAAGATCAATCCTCACCAACCAATCGGCCGCTCCCGATCAAAGCGGGACGATTGCGGGCGCGCTCCTGCGAACCCTCATCAGAAAACAGACAAATTACATGGTCGGCATGGAGAAATCAGCACCTGCCCTGATACCCGTCGGCCAGCGTGACGTGATCGTCTTGAGTCGCGTATAAAAACGCACGCCTTCCATGCCGTAGATGGACGTGTCTCCAAAAAGAGAACGCTTCCAGCCGCCAAAACTGTGGAACGCCAGCGGCACCGGGATGGGCACATTGATGCCTACCATGCCGACTTCGATGCCATTGGCGAACTCGCGTGCAGCGTCTCCGTCGCGCGTGAATATAGAAGTGCCATTACCGTATTCGTGATCGTTGATGAGTTTGATCGCCTCGTCGAATGTGTCGACACGGATCATGGTCAGTACGGGACCGAATATCTCTTCCCGGTAGACGCGCATGTCACGCGTTGCATGATCAAACAAGGTGGGCCCGAGGAAATAACCGGGCGACTTCGTTATCTCGTGGGTTCTGCCATCGACGACAAGTTTGGCGCCCTCTTTTTCGCCGATATCGATATACGATCTCACTTTCTCGCGATGTTCCTCCGTGATAAGTGGGCCCATGTCATTGCTGTTGTCCGTTCCCGGTCCGATTTTCAACGCCTCGATTTTCGGCTTGAGCTTTTCGAGCAAAGGCTCCGCCGAATCGCCGACGGCAACCACTGCGGATATCGCCATGCAACGCTCGCCGGCTGAGCCGTAACCTGCGCCAATTAGCGCATCGGCCGCCTGTTCCATATCGGCGTCCGGTAATACGACCAGGTGATTCTTGGCGCCGCCGAGCGCCTGTACCCGTTTGCCGTTCGCAGACGCAGTCTTGTAAACATGCTCCGCGACCGGCGTAGACCCGACAAAGCTGACTGCTGCGACACGTTCATCCGCAAGCAAGGCATTCACGGCCACCTGATCACCCTGCACGACATTGAACACGCCCGGCGGCAGACCGGCTTCATGCAGGAGCTCCGCCCACATAAGCGAACAACCCGGGTCCTTCTCCGAGGGTTTCAGCACGAACGTATTACCGCAAGCGATAGCCAGCGGAAACATCCACAGAGGCACCATCGCCGGGAAATTGAACGGCGTAATGCCGACGCAAACTCCAACCGGCTGACGCATCGAGTAGCAGTCAACGCCGGTTCCGACCTGATCGCTGTATTCACCCTTGATCAGATGCGGGATGCCGCAAGCAAACTCGACCACTTCGAGCCCGCGCTGCACCGAACCGAGAGCGTCGTGCAATACCTTGCCGTGCTCCTGGGTAATCATCGCCGCAATCTCGTCGCGGTCGCGTTCGATCAGTTCCTTGAGCTTGAACATGACGCGAGCACGTCTGAGAACCGGCGTTTTTGACCAGCCTTCGAATGCAGCATGTGCTGCAGCTACCGCCGCATCGACATCTGCCTCGCTGGACATGACGACTTCTGCACAGCGTTCTCCCGTCGCCGAATCGAATACATCGCCGTATCGATCGGCAGCGGATTCCGCTACCTGACCATTGATCCAGTTCGGAACCTTTCTGATTGCATCCAAAGCTGTCGCTTTCTGCGCCATAATTATCTACCCGCGTTGTCTGTCACCGCTGCGATCGCAGAGCCGACCGTACCGATTCAATGACCGAAGCAATCTGTGACTGGTCGATAATGAGTGGTGGCGAAAACGCCAGCGTGTCGCCGGTCGTGCGGATAATCACGCCGTCATCGAAGCACTCGCGGAATATCTGCATCGCCCGCGCCGTCGGCTGACCCTCGAGCGGTTCAAGTTCTACCGCGCCGATGAGGCCGCAGTTTCTGATGTCGATCACATTTGGCTCGCCTTTGAGACTGTGCAATGCATCTTCGAACGTGCCCTCGAGTTCGCGTGCGCGATCGAACAAGCCCTCTCCAAGGTACACATCAAGTGCCGCACATGCGGCAGCGGCTGCCAGCGGATGTCCGGAATAGGTATAGCCATGGAAAAATTCGATCGCGTCCTCCGGCCCGGTCATGAAGGTATCGTAGATTTCGTCCTTTGCCAGCACCGCGCCCATCGGCACCGTGCCACTCGTCAGGCCTTTGGCGGTCGTCATCAGGTCCGGTGTGACGCCGAATCGACTGGCGCCGAAGGCGTCGCCCGTGCGACCAAAACCACAGATGACCTCGTCGAATATCAGCAGGATGCCATGCTTGTCACAAATGTCCCGAACGCGCTGCAGGTATCCCTTTGGCGGAATCAGGACGCCTGCGGAACCCGCAATCGGCTCGATGATGACAGCAGCAATCGTCGAGGGATCGTGCAGCGCCACGATGTTTTCCAGCTCATCGGCAAGCGTAGCACCCCACTCCGGCTGTCCCTTGGAATAGGCATTCTTCTCAATGTTGTGCGTGTGGGGCAGGTGATCGACACCGGGCAGCATGGTGCCGAACATCTTGCGGTTCGCTGACATGCCACCGACCGATATGCCGCCGAAGCCAACGCCATGGTAACCGCGTTCGCGTCCGATCAGCCTGGTGCGGGCACCCTCCCCGCGAATGCGGTGGTAGGCCAGCGCCATCTTCAACGCCGTGTCGACCGCCTCCGAGCCGCTATTGACGAAAAACGCATAGCCGATGCCCTCCGGCGCGATGTCGACCAGGCGATTCGCCAGCTCGAAAACTCTCGGGTGGCCCAGCTGAAACGCCATCGCATAATCGAGTGTTTCCGCCTGCTCCTTGATCGCCTCAACAATCTTCGGATGGCAGTGACCGGCGTTGCAACACCACAGCCCGGCGACGGCGTCGAGCAACTGTTTGCCCTCCGTCGTGTAGCAGTACATGCCCTGCGCACGTGCAATCAAGCGCGGATGTTGTTTGAAATACCGGTTGCCTGTGAACGGCATCCAATATGCCTGCAAATCAGGTAAATCATGTTGCAACTGTCGTGCCGTGTTGTCAGCCATGTTGACTCTCCGTGCATATGGGGTCAGAGCCGGGCTCTGACCCCTGTTTCTAAAGTATCTCTTTTAATCGGTGATAAAGCATGCCCAGCGCCAGGGCGGGATTTGCAAACCACTTTCCGCCCGGCAGTTTCCAGTGTTTTATGCGTTCGAATACGTCGAATCGCTCCGCGTCTCCGCATATCGCGTCCGCGAGAATCTGCCCCGCGATGTGCGTTGGCGCCAGTCCGTGCCCCGAGTAGCCGTGCGCATAGTAGGTATTTCCCTGGATGCGACCCATCTGCGGAATCCGTTTGATGGTGATCGCGATATAGCCGCCCCACTCGTATTCGATGCGAATATCTTCAAGCTGCGGAAACACTTTGACCATCTTCGGCCGAATACTGGCGGTGATGTCTTTCGGATCTCTGCCGGAATAATTGCAAAGACCACCAAACAGCAGGCGTTTGTCTGCTGACAAGCGATAGTAGTCGAGACCGACACGCTGATCGCACACCGCCATATCCTGCGGCAGGACTTCGTTCGCCAGCGTATCACCCAGCGGTTCCGTGGCGATGATGTAGCTGCCGGCCGGAATAACCTTGCCGTAAAGCCGCGGCTCTGTCTTGCCGAGATACGCATTGCCGGCAAGTACGACCTTGTCGGCATGCATCACACCGTCTGCCGTTTCAACACGCGGCCTGGCGCCATGATGAATTCGCGTCACCATTGACTGTTCGAAAATCCTGGCACCGTTGTCTTCGGCCGCGCGCGCTTCGCCGAGGCAGAGGTTCAACGGATGCAGATGCCCGTTGCCCCGATGGACCATACCGCCAATGTACGCATCTGACCCAATGAATTCATGCATCTGATCCCGCGCCACCATTTCCATTTTGTGCGGATAATTCATCGCGCGCTTGCGCTTGATCTCTGACTCAAAATAGTCGAGGTCTTGCTGCGTCAGCGCAACGTCCAGGAAGCCGAATTTCAAGTCACAATTAATACCGTACTTTTTGATTCGATCGAGAACCGCATCGCGACACTCGATGCCGATCTGTCGCACAGTGCTTGCCGCAGACTCACCATATTTCCTGCCAATCTCATTTATCTTTTCGACTTCGACCATGCCATCGATGAGCTGGCCGCCGTTTCTGCCGGACGCGCCCCAGCCAATGCGGTTGGCCTCGATCAAGGCGACATCGTAGCCACGCTCTGCCAGGTGCAGCGCGGTCGACAGGCCGGTAAAGCCCGCGCCAACGACGGCAACGTCGCAGCGCTGTTCGCCGGCCAGCAGCGGGTAGTCGGTCTGCCAGTTTGCCGTCGCCGCGTAATAGGACTGTGTGTGTTCGCGCGTTTCCTGCATAGCCAGTCAGGGTACTAGAGCCCATAAAAGTTAACAATATTTAAATAGTTGAAAATAACTGCTTGAATTTATTACAATACGAATCCGAATTGTTGAACATATTTAACAATTCAACACGGAGACAGCTCAATGGATGATTTAGGCCTCCGGCTTAAGGCCCTGCGCCAAAAACGCGGCCTGTCGCAGCGTCGACTCGCGCAGATCTCCGGCGTGTCGAATGCGACCGTGTCACTCATCGAGCACGGCAGAACCGACCCGTCGATGGGCCTGCTACGCAAGATCCTGGATGCGCTCGGCATGTCCTTCGCCGGTTTTTTTGCAGCGGACGTAAGCACCCGCGAAAAGTATTTCTATGCGCGTGATGAACTCAGCGAGATCGGCAGCGGCCCGATTTCCTACCTGCAGGTCGGCAGCGACTTGAGCGATGGCCAGTTACAGATTCTTTACGAACGGTACAAGCCGGGCGCGGACACCGGGCAGTCCATGCTCAGCCACGATGCCGGCGACAAGGTTCCCATGACCCTGATCCGCGGCGGCAAGACCCATGACGTGCGTGTTCACCTGCGCAAGGCGCTTCCCCCCGATTCGAACGAATTGGCCTGGCAGAAGCTCGGTATCCGACTCGCACCCCTTTCCCGCGCCGCCGCACGTCGTTATCGCTTGCGCGAAGACGCGGGTCTGGTGGTCATCGAAGTGGACCGGCGCAGCCCAGCCGCACAGATCGGAATGAAAGAGGGCGACTTGCTGAACCAGTTGGGGCCTCATGCGTCCTGGCCGCTGGGCAAGATCGGCCTGTTGCTTGAAGATGTGCGACCAGGCGACGCGGTCGACGTTGTTTTCTATCGCTTCTATCGCAATTATCAGCCGGATCGCTTTCGCGACCGCATGTACGCCCGGTAGAACCGACCATGCCCGAGGACAGAATCACCCAAGCGCACCGCACCGACTTTGCCACCGAGCAGATCACGCCCGTCGATTTGAAACTCAAGCGCGCCGAACAGGAACTGCGCATCACGTGGAAGGATGGCCGGGGCAGCGTTTACCCAGCCGCGGCGCTTCGCAAGGCCTGTCCCTGCGCGACGTGTCGAACGGAGCGCGAAAAGCAGGCCGGCGAACTGCTGCCGATTCTCAAGAGCGCGCCCGCCGAGGATCTCGCCTTGGTCAACGCCCAACTGGTGGGCAACTACGCCCTTCAACTTTTCTGGTCCGACGGCCACGACACGGGAATCTTCGACTACAAATATCTCCGGGCCTTGGACAGCGGATCGACGAAATAGCCCGGCGATTATTGAACCGGGTCCAGCGCGAAAATCTCCACCCGCCGGTTTTGGGCGCGGGCTTCGTCGCTGGTGTTCGGAACCCGTGGCCGATGCTCGCCGGCGCCGCACGCCACCAATCGAGCCGCATCCACGCCCCGATCGCGAATGTGGCGGACGACGGTCAACGCACGCTGAGCGCTGAGCTCGTAGTTGTCCTTCCAGCCGCTCTTCTTGATCGGCACGTCGTCGGTGTGCCCGAATATGAACACATCCTTGTTCGCGTATTGACTGAGGATCACGCCCGCGATGCTGTCCAGCGCGGCCCGGCCCGATTCACGAATCACGACCTTGCCCGACGCAAACAACACGCTTCCTTCGATGGCGATCATCGCACCACCGGGAACCGCCTGCCATCCGTCGGCCGGTACGGCTTCGGGCAGATTGGCCAGATCGCCGCGGAGACGCTCCGCTTCGGCTCGAGCGATTTGCAGTTGCTCGCCTAGTCGATCTTGTTCCTCGAACTGCGCATCGGCCTCACGACGTGCCGCCGCGAGATCGGTGGTCAATTGATGGTTGGTGTCCTCGAGCAGCGAGATG
>JADFGH010000331.1 GCA_022567775.1 Pseudomonadota bacterium
GGTACATACAGGAAGTAGACGATGAGGAACAGACGCGATTCGTGGGCCTAAACCGCGAGTGTGGTCTGCACGAAATTGATTTATCAACTATCTGATTACGTTCATGCCGCCACCGCAAGGCCTTTGGTGCAACCGGTACGCGTCGGCAAATCCAGGTCTTCGGCTAACTTGTCGACAATCTCCTGCGATTCTGCCGTGGCAGCCTGTTCGATGAGATATTCAGGCCAGTGTGGCGAAAACAACGCGATGAAATCCTTCATGTATTGTCTGAGTACCTTGTCCCGCGGAAAACCGAGCCAGGTCGTCACGGTTGGAAATAGTCCTTTGGCGCAGAGGGCACTCAAGTCCTCGAGATCATCGCATTGCAGCGCCATCGGCGCGATGATGCCGACACCCATGCCCATGCGTACGTAGGTCTTGATGACGTCCGCATCGCGGGCCGTAAATACGACTTTCGGCTCAAGATTCTGCTCTGCGAACGCATTCAGAAATGACGACTCGCGGGTTGAGCTGAAAACATAAGTGACGAGCGGATGCTCGGCAAGCTTCTCCAGGGTCAGGCAATTGTTGTCAACCGCAAGCGCGTGATCCTGCGGAGTGAGGACGATGCGGTCCCAGTCATAGCACGGCAAAAGATTGAGCTCCGGGAACAGTTCCCGTGACTCGGTGGCAATCGCGAAGTCCACCTTGTTCTCGGCGACCAGCGCAGCAATCTGTTCTGACGTTCCCTGATGCAGCTCAAGTTTGACGTTTGGGTATCGCTTGTGGAATTGGCCGATGATCTCCGGCAGCACATACCTTGCTTGAGTATGTGTGGTGGCGATCGACAGGGTCCCTTCTTGCTCCGCTGTCAGTTCCTTGCCGAGGCTGCGGATATTCTCCACATCACGCGTAATTCTCCGCGCAAGCTGAACAATGTTTTGCCCGGCAGGCGTCACCGCTACCAGACTCTTGCCTTTACGAGAGAAAATGCTAACGCCGAGCTCTCGCTCGAGTTGTCTGAGTTGTTTGCTGATGCCTGGCTGACTTGTATACAGCCGTTCTGCAGCAGCGGTTATGTTGAGGCCATTATCCACTACGCCGAGTAAGTACTTCAGTTGTTGCAGAGTCATGATCTTTTCCTTTGCCCAGGCGAGGGCACAAAAAAAGCCGCCCATCCTGTCGGTTGGGCGGCTTTTTGAAATCTTGCTTTACTGTTCGCTAAATCAAGTCACAGCATAGCGTGCCGCCGATTAATCAGGCAGCAACACATTACGCAGTTTGTCTCGAATGTATTTGTCATAGTGAATGCCGATATAAACATTACGATCCGGCGCTGTCAATAAACAGTTGGCCATATTCCCGGATGTTATCTGTACAGATCGATTTTCTATTTCAGTTTCCCAACTACGGTCGATATGGTTGACAACCGCAATCCCGGATCGTTCACGTGGATCACCTTCCAGTCTTTCTGCAACTGAAGCACAGTCCCTGCCTGGTGGTAGGGGGAGGTACGGTTGCCGAACGCAAAGTGCGACTGTTAATGCGAGCCGGTGCGGCGGTAACCGTCGTTGCGAGCGACCTGACCGACGATCTCGCCAGACTACGGGACGAAGACAGGATCGTGCAGCATGCTGGTGCGTTTAGGGGTCGTTTGCTCGCTGGAATGAGGGTCGTCATCGCCGCAACCGATGACAATGAGGTCAACAGGCAGGTCTCCCGCACTGCGGAAGACGCCGGCGTACTCTGCAATGTCGTCGATGACGCCGCATCATCGAGCTTTATCGTACCGGCAATCGTCGACCGCTCGCCGGTCGTTATCGCAATTGGTACCGGCGGCAAAGCACCGGTGCTTGCACAGCGTCTGAAAACTCAGATCGAAGCCTGGTTACCGACACGGATCGGTGCGCTTGCCACACAGGCCGGTCGGTGGCGGCAGCTCATCAAGAGGCGCTTTGCAACCATGCGTGAGCGCCGGCGTTTCTGGCAACGCTTCTTCGACGGTCCCATTGCCGAACATCTGCTCGCCAATCGCAAGCGGGACGCCGAGCGCGCACTTCGGCTGGAACTTACTGAGAACGTCATTCCGCATGCCAGACCGGTTGGAGAGGCCTATATCGTTGGTGCCGGTCCGGGCGATCCAGGTCTGGTCACAATTCGGGCACAGCAGTTGATCAGTCGCGCAGATGTTGTGCTTTATGATCGCCTGGTTTCCGAGGAAATTCTCGATTTTGCACGCAAAGACGCGAAGCTTGTATGCGTTGGCAAGACGGCCAATAACGTAACGATAACGCAAAAGGAGATTACCGAATTGATGGTTGCTTATGTCCGCAAGGGCAGACGGGTCTGTCGGTTGAAAGGCGGCGATCCATTTGTATTTGGACGGGGCGGCGAAGAAGTACAGGCACTGGCAGATGCCGGACTACCATTCCAGGTCGTTCCAGGCATATCCGCGGCACTGGGCTGCGCCGCCTATGCAGGGATTCCGCTAACGCATCGCGGACTTAGTAGCAGCGTCACGTTCGCGACCGCAAAACTTGATGGTGATCAGGCGCCGGATTGGAGCACACTGGCTCAACCGGGTCAGACGCTGGTTCTGTATATGAGCGTCGGGTCAGTAGCAGAAACCGCGGAACAACTGATCGAGCACGGGATCGCCGCCAAGACGCCCGTAGCCATCGTCGAAAATGGCACCACGGACCAGCAACGCGTGCTGCGTGGAACGCTCGCGACTATTGCAAATGATGCAGTCGAGGCTCACATCCGTGCTCCTGCCGTCATTATTGTCGGGGCAACAGCTGGAATGGGCGAAGAACTCGGGTGGTTTGCCGCAAATCCAAATTCTTCAGGACCCAGATCAAATCGGGTCTTGTCTCGGCATCGTGATTTGCCGTATTCCTATTCTTCGTCAGTTGCGGGGTGAAAAAACCCGATCGGTATCGTTCTGTAGCCTATTGATCAAGCATCGAAAAAATTGGGAGCGGGCGCTCTGCGTCCTTCGGCAAGTGGGCGGGCTTCCGGTGACGGAATTTCAGACACCCAGGTATGTGGTAATGCCAGCGGCGGCCTCGCGTC
>JADFGH010000027.1 GCA_022567775.1 Pseudomonadota bacterium
ACTCACGCCTACCGGACGCGCGGAGCCCCGCTGATCGGTATCGTTGTCGGGGCCGACACAGACACTGCTGTCGCCGGTGTCCTCTGCCGGACTGCCGGCCAGTAACGCATGGGTGAACGTCGGTCCGCCATTGTCCTGTAAGGTGCCCAGTAACGGGTCCGTGTTTTCCTGATCGCCGGTGCTGGTGAAGTCGCAGCTGGTGTCACTGCCGATGTTGTAGCCGCTGGAGAACAGGAGCGCTGTGTTCCCGTCGCACTCCGGCGCGCCGGGGGAGTTATTGTTCGCCACGATCGAATTGACGAAAGTGATACTGCCGAATCCAGTGCGTTGGCGAACGCCATCGCCATTAGTCGGCGCTGTATTGTTGGTGACGGTAACGTTCGTCAGGGTGCAGGGACCGGAACAGTCCATGCCGCCGCCCCGATCTGCGGTGTTGCCGCTGATGGTGACGTTAGTGAGATCGACGCTCCCTTCGACGGTCGAGATGCCGCCACCACTCGCTGTGGTCGTGTTGCCGCTGACTGTCGCGTGCGTCATGGTCAACGAGGCGGTCGCGTCGAGTAAAATGCCCGCGCCGTCGGCAGTCACGTTGCCGCCCTGGATGGTCAGGTTGGTCATCGTGACGCTTGCGCCCAGAATGTCGAACACGCGATCGAGCGAATTCCCGTCGATGATGGTTGCTGCCGCGGCGTTGCCGTTAATGATGACGTCGTCGGTAATATCCAGGTCGCCGGTGGCCGCTGCATCCTCGCCGGTCCCGGCAATGGTCAGCGTGTAGGTGCCTGCCGGAACCGTGATGGTGTCGGTGCCGGAATTGGCGTTCGACCAGATGATGCAGGCGCGCAAAGAACTGTTGTCGGTGGAATCCGTCGTGGTCGTGACATTGCCACTGGGACAAATGCCCGGCGTCCAGTCGACCGTGAGCAATGGGCGGTTCGCGACCGTGCCGAACTCTGAGGAGCGAAAATTCCAACCGTCGGTATTGTTATTGAGGATAACCCAGCCGTTGTTGGTTGCGCCAGAAGACCAGGATTGCAATCCTGCTGCCAGCCCGGTGATCACTTGCAGCCCTGAACTCGAAGGATCTACCACCTGTGCATCGAATGCGGACATCGCCTCGATGTCGTTCGCCTGGATGCCGTTGGTCATCGAGTTCCAGGTCGTCGTCTCCGACCAGGCAACTAGCATACGATGGAATCGTACCTGCGCTCCGGATTCAGAAGTTTCGTAGACATCGACCGTCAGGGTTGCGGAGTTGATAATCGAGCCGAATGGGATCTGGCCGGCCCCACCGCCGAAGATGTTATCGAAACGAATCAGTCCCTGTTCAATTCCGTCGCCATCAGCGTCCGAGACTACGAATAGTTCCGTGCCGTGTGACGACCCGGGCGTACCTTCTTGAAGGTAGGAGTCCTGCGTGCCGTTGTAACTGCTTACGCCTTCCCGATATGTCTCAACGGCTGCCTGCGCATAAGGCATCACGAAAAAGATCAGGCCGACCGTTAACACACGCGCCATCGACACCGGCGCGAAACCCGACCAGCAACTTTCAAATCTCTCGACAAACTTCAACTTCATACCCCTGTTACGCAAATGCCGATTGCCCGGCGGGGACAAGCCTCGCCAGGCACGATTACTTTTGAAATATTAATCAGTTAGGGAGTTTTGGGCTGTGATCCGTATGCGTATTGAAAGCCGGTCAGGCGCCCGGAATGTGACCTGCATCACAAGATTGGCAATGTCTTTCCATAATCACGCCGGGTAAGCATGTTTTGCGGCGTAAATAGATAAGGAGTAAGCAGACGTATCTGCCTGCTAAGATTCCTTAACTTGTACGGCTTATCGGAACCGGAAACCCAGTGATCATGTTTAAACCCAGGATTTTGCTTCAGCGAATTTCCATATTCGCTGTCGTTTTGTCATGTTCGACGCCAACACCTGCGCAGGAACAGCCATTCAATTTCGAGTTAACACCATACGGTGGCTACCGCGTCGGTGGTAAGTTTGAAGAAACCGGTGGGGATCTTTCGATTGATCTCAACGACAACGGGAGCTATGGATTCATATTCAACGCCAGGCATTCGCCGGTTACCCAATGGGAAATTCTTTATTCGCGGCAGGAAACGAGTGCGGACACTAGCGGTTTGGGGTTAAGTGACCCGACGCTGGACCTTAGCGTTGAATACTTGCATGCCGGCGGCACATACCTGTGGGAAGGCGAGCATGTTCGACCGTATCTCGCTGCGACTCTGGGCGGAACGCATATAAACGTAAGTACCGCGGGATACGATAGCGACACATTTTTTTCATTTTCCCTCGGGCTTGGCCTGCAACTTCGGCCGACCAGCAGGCTGGGTATCAGGCTCGAGGCAAGAGGCTTCGGCACGCTATTGGATGCGGACACAGATCTCTTCTGTCAGATCGGCCCGGCCAACAATATTTGCGCCATTCGCATCGAGGGCACATTGATGTGGCAATTTGAGGCATTTGCCGGAATCGTGTTGCGCTTCTGAATTTTCCGAATTGTCAGGATCAGGGACCACTTTCTTCTGAACTGGGACACCCATCATCTCCCGTTTCTTGATCCGGGATGATCCGGGATGATCCGGGGATGATCCGGGACACCCATCATTGACCGGGGATGATCCGGGACACCCATCATTGACGGGGATGATCCGGGACACCCATCATTGACTGCGAAATTGGCGGGGATGATCCGGGACACCCATCATTGACTGCGAAATTGGCCAAAAAGCAAACAAAAGCTCGTGGTTTTTGTACGGTAATTAGTTTGTCATGCGTTAAGGTTTCAAGGGACCGAATCGCCGTGACAGTACCCAGACGCTTTCAGATCAGTCTTGATCATACGCCGTACTACCATTGCACCACTAGGTGCGTGCGACGTGCGTATCTTTGTGGCAGAGATCGCCACACTGGCAAAGATTTTGGCCACCGCAAACAGTGGCTGGAGAATCGGATGGCCAAGTTGTCCCAGATCTTTGCCATCGATTTACTCGCCTACGCAGTCATGAGTAATCACTACCATGTAGTGGTAGGACTTCATTCGAGCAAGAGCGAAACCTGGTCAGACGAAGAGGTCAAGGAACGCTGGAGCAAAGTCTTCTCGGTGCCGGAAGAAGCGTCCTCCGAACAACTCGCGCTCTGGCGCGAGCGACTATGTAGCCTGTCCTGGTTCATGCGCTGTCTCAACGAGCCGCTGGCTAGAGTTTCTAATCGTGAAGACGGTTGTAAAGGCCGCTTTTGGGAAGGGCGATTTCGGTGTCAGGCGTTGCTTGATGAAACAGCGCTGATCAGATGTATGGCGTATGTGGATCTCAATCCCATACGTGCGGCAGTGGCCAAAACTCCAGAAACCTCTTCTCACACCTCCATCGCAGCGCGAATTCATCAGCGAGATCAACATCTGGCCCCATTTGCCGATGATTTTCTCCACGATGCGCATGTGATTCCAATGCCGCGAGAGGACTATTTGCAACTGATCGATTGGACCGGGCGCCAACTCCAAGCCGACAAAAGAGGTCGAATTCCCACTAACGTACCGCCAATATTGGTGCGACTTAACCTCGACAGTGATCGTTGGCTTAAAGAAATGAATCACTATGGCAAGTGGTATTACCGCGCCGTTGGATCAATAGAAGCAATAGAAAAGTACTGCCACCATCTAGGTCAAAATTGGCTGAAAGGCAAAATCAAACTGGCGGAAATAGCAATCTAGCTTACTAAGAACAGTCGACAGCGAGCGAGACATCACAACTGCCTACTGCTCGTCCGGTCCCAATACTCTCCTCCCCGATCAAAAATATAATCGGTCTTTCACTAGCTGACTGGCCCGAGCGGCGGCCTCAGTTACTACATCAACGAAGACCAAAGGAGCTTCGAGAGGAAATTCATGGATGTCCTTAATCAGTTTCGTCCTTAATCAGTTTCGTCAACGAAGACCAAAGGAGCTTCGAGAGGAAAATCATGGATGTCCTTAATCAGGAACTGAATTGCGGAACATGTTTTTCGTGCCAGTCGGCGTCAGCGCCGCCCCCCCGCCGGTCCACTAATACATCAAGCACGTACACACCACCAGATTGCTCCGCTGCAACCGCGCGCTTCAAGGCATCGCCTAAATCACGGGCCCTGCTTACACGCTCGCCCTCGTGGCCGTAAGCCCTGGCAATGCCGACGTGATCGATTTGCGGGTCATCGAGGCTGATACCGATGTAGTGACCGGTTTCGGCGGCACGACCCCCCAGTCCCGCAAGCGCCCAGCGGTTTGCCTGGTAGCCCAGGTTATTGAAAATCACGATGATCATGGGCACCTCGAATCGCTTAGCAGTCCATAAGGCCTGTACAGCGAACTGGTAGCTGCCATCACCAACAAGCGCAATGACCTGGTTGTCCGGCGCACCAAGTTTCGCGCCAATGGCAGCACCGACTCCCCATCCGAGACTGCCGCCCGACGAAATCAGGTGCCGGCGGCCTCCTCCGGGCTGATCGAAAGTCATGTAATCCCAGATCGCCGCGTCTGATGAAACGCCTTCCGTGACAACGACTGCGTTGCTGGCGATCGCCTGGTTAATTTCACTCGCAAGCCGTTCCGGGGCGATTGGGCTGGAGTCCCACACTCTCTCGAGCACCTCCGTACGCCGCGCAACTTTTTCTGCCTTCAGTTCACCGGCTAGAAGGCTCCGCGAGTTTACTTTGGACCGGTCAGGATTCCTCGTTCGTATGGCGTCGATCAACTGTCCGAGGGTTTCCTGGGCATGTGCATAGATCAGCAGGTCGGCCGGGTAGCTACGCACCAGATGCTCTTCCCTTAGTCCGATCTCGATAATCTTTGCCTCTGTGGGAATTAGTGGGTGTCCTCGTCTTGACAATGAAAAGCGGCTGGCGCCTGCGATCAGTACGACGTCGAATGGCGTCTCTGTCTGTATCGGACCCCGCATCGCACCGAGATACCTGGGGTGATCGCTCGGAAATCCCATTGAGGAGCGACTCGACGATGTGTCGCCGCTGACAGTCGCACCCAGTTGATCGGAGATGGTGGCAAGTTCCGCCAGGCCGCCCCAGCGCGGAAGTTCCGCGCCTGCGATCAGCAAGGGGTTGTCCGCGTCGACCAGCCATTGTGCTGCCTGTTCGACGTCGCTGTCGTCCGGATGTATGCGACTGGTTGATACCGTGCGACTGGCGGGTATCAACGATGTTTGTTTGCTTTGACCGGCCCAGACATCGGACGGCACACCCAGAAACACCGGGCCGGATGGCAGCACTGATGCGAGCCTGAATGCACGCCGGAGGGACTCGCCGAGATTCTCGACACGACTCGATCGAAATGACAGTTTTGTAAAAAGCTCCGGAATGGTCTCGAGTTTGTTTGTTTCGGTGAATACGCCCAGGTTTTCACCGCTACGCTCGCTGAATCCGACCGAGATCACGACCGGCGAGCTGTCCGCCCAGGCGTTCACGATCATACCGAGCGCATTGGCGGTACCCGTAATCGAGTGAATATTGACGAACGATGTTTGCCCGGTTATGCGGGCGTAGCCGTCCGCCATGGCCATCACCGATCCTTCCTGGAGACCGAGCACATAATGGATGTCCTCAAAATCTACGAGTGCATCGATGAACCCGGCTTCGTATGCGCCGGTGTTGCCGAAGACATACTGGACGCCCCAGAGTTTCAGGGTCTCGCAAGTGATGCGCCCACCCGTGACGTCGTTGAGTATGACGTTGTGCTCGGACTCGGGAACTGCGGCGAAAACATCAGCCAGCTGGGTCGCTGCCATGGCACCAACGCCGAGCTGGCCCAGCCTGTTAAGAAATTTCCGTCTCGAAATAGAACCGCTGAGCAATTGCTGGAATACATCACGAAGCATAGGTCAACTCCCAATCATGATTCATTTGCGCCGGCCTGCGCATCATCAAGGACGCGAGCAACATTGCCACCGATTACCCTGGCAACTTCATCTTCATCCAGACCGCTGGCCAACAATCTTGCAGTCGCCTCCGGCAATAACGGATACCGGTCGAATGCAGCCGGCATGTTGCCGGTGCCATCCATGTCAGTGCCGATACCGACATGATCGATGCCGACCGTATCAATCAATCTTAGTGTGTGTTCTATAAATCCGGCCATGCCGCCACCCACGCCACCAAACGTGCCGATTACACCACCGGTCGCTGCGATGATCCTCGCGTGTTCAGCCGTCATGCCAAAGCCGTGCGCTGAGCCGTCTGCTGCGCGCACGAGACTGTGCGTGGACAGGATGGGCTGAGTCGTGATTTCGGCGGCTTCCGCGGTGGTTTCGAACGAGGCGTGCGCCAGGTCCGCGAGCAAACCGATACGATTCATTTCCTGCAGCGTTTCGCGGCCGATATCCGATAATCCGCTGTCCCTGGTGCCGTCAGTTTTGACCAGCGAATTCGGTGCGACGTGGTAAATCTGCAGACTGCGTACGCCGGCCGCGACCATTTCCTCGACCCGTTCCGGCTTGTCTTCAATATGATCGCCGCCCTCACAACTCACTATTGCCGCAATCTTGCCTGCCGCATGAGCGGCCTCGACGTCGGCGACCGTAGCTGCTTTGACAACGTCGTTGCGGCGCAGGAGATCATCCAGGACGGCAATCTGACGCTTGAATTCCGACCAGGCCTCACCGCGCTCGAATGGCCGCACCATGGCGGGCCCCTGCGGCGTCATGCCGAGTACCGGGGCATCAACCACCGGGCTGAAAAATCCGCTCCACATCTGTCCTTCACGCATACCCTGGATGCGGGCCGCAAACACATCATCGCCGCGGTACGGTCGCGGATTCGATGATCGCGGAATGTCCTTGACCGGAAACAATGCCGGGTGCATGTGCATGTCCAGCGAGAACCGGCGCCCCAGCAGGTCGCTGGCCTGATCCAGATAGTGATGCCAGCTCCCGGTTGCAGATTGCGCCGCAAGCAGACGGTTCGGCTGCCAGAAAAAACTCGCCGCACCGGCTGCGATAATGCGGCTCAATGCAGATCTTCGCGACAGTGGCATCGAGGATTTACTATTTATCTATGATTATTGGAGTAACGCGCACCGGCGTACCGGTGCGCGCTTTTTCCCCCTACGCGTCCAGCTCCATGAGTTTCAGCCAGGCAATTCCCGTTACCCGGCCTCACTCACCGCTCTTCCCTGAGGCACCAGGGTCCTGCTCCAATATGGACTGAGTCCAAATGTGAACTGTAACGTACAGTCCGATTATGGAACGTAGGCCCCCAATGTCAAGCCATGAACGAGCTACATTCCATTCTCTGCGAACCACCCCAGACCAACTTTTGCGGGATAACTACATTACGAGTTTGTGCAGGATATTCGCCAACAGTTGCATTTCACCCCGGGTCAGGCGCTCAGCCATGTGCGCATGTGCTTCGCCGAGGATGCGCGGGTAGCACTTGCGAAATACGGCGCGGCCACTGCCGGTGAGCGTGACGTTCACTTGCCTGTCGGACGTTGTGGATCGTTGTCTCTCTACAAATCCCGCCCGCTCGAGCTTTTTGACCGTGCTGGTCGTGTTTGACGGCGAGATGAATGTTTCGCTCGACAAGCGGCCCATGGAGACCGGCCCGAACTTGCCGAGTATGTCGATGACGTTCATTTCGGCGGCGTGCAAACCGACGCTTCCTGCGACGTCCGATGCTTTCTTGTGCATCAGGTGACGTGCACGCATCAGATTCCGGAACAGATCGACGGTAACATCCTCGTCGCGTTCACCAAGTCTCGTCTGTGTCTTGACGAAGTTCTTCATCCGTAATTTTTTCTCAACCGACAGTTGCTTTCCAGAGTTCGTCAACGCGAGCTTCAATTTCCGCAACCGGCATGACCCGGTCCATGACCTTCAGGTTGAGTGGCGTGGTGCAGTCCACACCCATGAACGATCTGACATTCAGCGGTATTTCCGGGTAGCCGTCATATACACCAAGCTTGGAGTTGGAGCCGAGCACTCCCTGCGCCATCGGTTCGATATTCATGCCGACGACATTCGGTATGATCATCAGATCGCGATCCGGAATGAAGCGATGGGCAAGCGCCCAGTCACGATCCCGCGGATTGCGGATGTCGATGTCATCGTCATACACGAAAACGTGTTTGCAGAATCCAGCGAGCGCCGTGTACGCACGCATCATTGCCATTTTCGGTTCACCGATGCGTGCTTTTTTTATTGAGACATGAACGGTGAACCCGCAACCGGCTGACGGATCGACGAAAACATCGACAACATTTGGCATGATCTCCCTGATCTGCACGAAGGTTCTGACCGATCGGAAGAATGCAGCAATTGAGTTGCACTCGTTTAATGGACGCCCGATGTGTACGTGCTGATAGATCGGGTTCTTGCGCATCGTAATTGCAGTCACGTCAAACACGGGGCGGCGCCGCGGATCATCATAAAAGCCATTGAATGATGCGAACTGGCCTTGCGTACTCCAGTTGAACGGCTTGAATTCTCCTTCGACGACGATTTCTGCACTGGCAGGCACATCAACATCCACGGTTTCGCACTTGACCATCTCCACCGGCGTGTCCCGCAGCCCGCCGATAAATGCAAAGTCATCACTCTCGTGCGGCAGTGCGGAATTTGCACCTGCAAGGATGAATTCCGGTGTTACGCCGAAGGTAAAGGCCGCCGGAAACGGCTTCGCTTTGTCATAGTCCCAGCTCGATGACGGGTCGTCGATTTTGCTGCCCCAGAATCTCTCCATGCTCCGGGCGTCACCCGTGCCGCGAAAGATCCAGGCGGTTCCGGTGTTCTTGCCCGTAATTTCGAAACGGTGGTACGACAGGTTGTGTGCGTTTTCCGTCGGTTTCGAAATGCAGAGACTGGTGAAATAGCGACCTTCGGTAAAATCCGGCGTGCCCTGCCCGTCCTGCGGGTTCAGCCGCAATGCGGGTATCAATGACAGATCGGCTTCGTCACCGGTCAGGATCACTTCCTTGCACGGCGCTTTTTTTGCGGCTACATACACGGGTGGAACGCCGCCGGATTTCAGTATCTGCATCATCTTCATTGCCGAGCCCGGCAACGCATCCTCTTCCGGCACACCGAATGCTTCAGCCATGCGCCGGTAGGTATGGCCGACGGTGTTGGCAAGCACCGGGATATCAAAGCCGGTCGGCTTTTCGAAAAGAATCGGTTTGTGGATATCTTCGTAGTCGGCGCGGGCAATGAATGCGCCCATTTCATCGAGCGTATCGACTTCTACCGGCACCCGGAACAACTCGCCTTTCTTGTCCAGGTCATCAAGAAACCAACGGAAATCAAAGTATTTCATCACTTACCCCCGACGATCGAAGCCGGTGCCGAGCATAACATTTTTGTATAGAACTCTTCTATATGGAAATGTTATGCTCGACTTCATAAGCACGAAAGGGGAGTCATCCCGTATGCGTCTTATCATCGGAATCACCGGCGCAAGTGGCGTCATCTACGGCATTCGCCTCCTCGAAACCCTGCGCGATCAGGACGGCGTAGAAACGCATCTCGTCATGTCCTCAACCGGCAGGATGAACATCGGTATCGAGACCGACTGGAAGGCGAAGGATGTGGAAGGCCTGGCTGACGTTGTTCACCGCAACAACGACGTCGGCGCGATGATAGCCAGCGGTTCCTACCAGAGCGACGGCATGATCGTCGCACCGTGTTCGATGAAAACCCTCTCGGGTATTGTTAATTCCTACGCCGACAACCTCCTTTGCCGCGCAGCCGATGTCATGTTGAAAGAGCGCAAGCGATTGATCCTCGTGCCCAGGGAGTCACCGTTGCACCGCGGGCACTGCCGGCTTCTGTACGAAGCGAGTAAAATGGGCATAGACATCGCCCCGCCGATGCCGGCGTTCTATAACCGCCCGGAAACCGTCGATGATATCGTCAATCACACGGTCGGCCGGTTGCTGGACCTCATCGGGCTGGATTCGGGACTCGTTCAGCGCTGGGGCGGCGTCGGCGATCCCGGTTAATTGTGGCAAAGCAGTGAGAAAAGATTACCTGTTACCGATGCTTGGCATGCTGCTGGCCGGATCCGCCGGCGCCAGTGACGTAATCAGCATTGCGGCATCAACCAAGGGAACCCTGTTCGATCAGGCCGGCACCGCAGTCGCGAAAGTCGCAACCAACCATGGAAATCTCAGGTCGACATTGCGCAATTACGCGAGCCCCAATGTTTTCATCCCGGCGATTGCGCGCGGCCAGGTCGACTTCGGAATTGCCAATCAGTTCGAGGTTATGCTTGCCGTAACCGGGCAAAGTTACTTCGAGGGCCGCCAGCAAGCCAACCTGCGTGCAGTAGCGGTGCTGTTTCCGTTACAAATTGCAATATTTGTGAGTCAGGATTCGACGGTCCGGCGCATCGCGGATCTGAAGGGACGTCGAATGCCGGACGGCTATGTCGCCAACAAAATTATTTTGCCGCTGATCGATGCGTCCCTCGCGGCCGATGGTCTTACTCGCAGCGACATCGATTCACTCAATGTGCCCGGTACTGCTGCTGGTGCCGATGCATTTATCTCGGGACGTACCGAGGGATTCCTGATGGCATTGCGCGCACCGAAAGTCCGGGAAGCCAATGCACGCCATGGAATTCGCGCCCTGCCGATTCTGAATACCCGGGAAAACCTCGCTGCCATTCGGCAGCATATGCCCGTCGCGTACCTTGCACTCGAGCAGCCGGGACCATCGAACCCGGGAATTCTTGAACCGACCTGGATTATCACCTACGACACACTATTGTTCGCCAGTACCGAAACCAGCGACGATGCAGTGTACCGGCTCACCCGGACCCTGTTCGAAAACAGGCATCAGCTCGTCGCCGCGTCCCCGGCGTTCAGACGGTTTAGCCAGGATGCAATGGCAAAAGACCTCGGTTCTGTCGAATACCACGCCGGCGCGATACGCTTTTACACGGAACAGGGACTTTGGCCACCAACGCCTCAATAGAAGTTCGCGCAGATTCCTAGTCTTGTTCATGCAGGCGTTTTTTCCTGCTGTCTTTGAAGTCGCCTGGCGGGGGCATGATGTAGCGACGCAACCCGGATGGGTCGGCCGCGGGTGCGTCTCCCACCGGCCGGCTGCCGGCGACCGTGACCCGCTCCATCTTGCGGCGTTGCGGGTAATAGTCGTGCAACGCCGAGTGCTGAACGAGGCAGTTGTCCCAGAACACGACCGTGTCGGGCTGCCATTGGTGGCGATAGTGATACTCATGAATGAGGCAGCGGCGGTACAGATAGCCGAGTAATGTACGGCTTTCGTCGTCCTCCATCCCTTTGATATTCAGTGTGAATTGGGGATTCACGAAGATAACCTTGCGGCCAGTGACGGGATGCACCCGAACCACCGGATGCGTCACCGCTGGATAAATGTCCTCGTATTTTCTGAGTTGCCTGCGGCCTTCGTCCGAATCATCGAAAAGCGTGCGGAATGGTCCGAGATCGTGCACCGCTTCCAGCCCCGAAATATAGCTCTGCATGCGGTCCGACAGACTCTCGTACACGGCGCCCATGTTGGCGAACGCCGTATCGCCGC
>JADFGH010000332.1 GCA_022567775.1 Pseudomonadota bacterium
ACCGATCCAGCGCAGTTTATTGAGGGACTTTTCTTCGGCTCGATGATCAACTCCGGACAAACTTGCGGTGCGCTCAAGCGCCTGTATGTGCATGAAGACGATCTGGATGCGGTAGCCGGTGCACTGGTCGAGTTCAGCAAAAACGTCCCGATGGGCGATGGCATGGACGAGTCGAGCATGCTCGGCCCGTTGCAGAACAAGCGCCAGTTCGATCGCGTGATTGAACTGGTCGAGGACGCAAAAGCAAATGGCGGCAAGGTGCTGATCGGTGGCGAGCCGGTGGGTGGCTCGAATTATTTCTACCCGGTGACATTTATTACCGGCGTGTCAGACGGTGTCCGGCTGGTGGATGAAGAGCAGTTCGGACCGGTTTTGCCGATCATTACCTACACAGACCTGGACGACGCGATCCGGCGGGCAAACGGCACGGATTTCGGGCTGGACGCGTCGGTCTGGGGGGAGGACCGGGATGAGACCGCGCGCGTTGCGGCGCTGCTTGAAGCAGGCACGGTCTACGAAAACAAACACGCGGATATTGCACCTCACATCCCGTTTGGCGGCATCAAGTGCTCCGGATTAGGCGTAGAGTTTGGCGAGGAAGGCCTGGCTGCCTACACTTCCATCAAAGTCATCAATGCGGCGGCGTAGTGCAATGAAAAAACTGATGCTTGTAGCTCTGATTTGTGCATCGGCGGTCTTTGCCGAGATTCAGCCCGAACCGACGGGGATCATCGAGACCTTGCCGGAAACCTGGCCTGCGCACTGGATCATCGCGCACGATGCCGCTTTTTTTCACATGAGTGACGGCAAGTTGATTGTGCTTGATGCTGATTCGGACGACGTGACGGGACGTTTCAAGGGCTTCATGAACGCATCGTTCATAGGCATGTTCGTCCAGGCAAGAACAAGACCGGAAATTTATCTTGCCGAGACCTTTCGTTCGCGCGGGTCTCGTGGCGAGCGCACGGACGTCCTCACGATCTATGACAAAAGAACCCTCGGGCCGGTTGGCGAGGTTGTCTTGCCGCCGAAACGGTCGAGTAATATGCCGACTGACTACAACTTGCAATTGGTTGATGACGAAAAACTGGCGCTGATCTATAACTTTACGCCGGCACAGTCAGTTTCGGTCGTCGACGTTGTCGCGCGTGAGTTCCTGGCGGAAATCCCGATTCCCGGTTGCGCACTCACGTATCCCATGGGAGGACGGGCGTTCTCTTCAGTTTGTGGGGACGGTTCGTTGCTGACGGTTGTGTTGGGAGATGACGGTCAACAGGCCTCATCGAGCAGAACCGAGCCGTTTTTCGATGTTGATGACGACCCCATGATGGAAAAGGCTGCGATGCATGGCGGGATTGCCTATTTCCCGACTTTTCACGGCAACATTTATCCGGTCGACCTCAATGGTACGGTGCCCGTCGTCGGTGAACCCTGGTCAATGATCGGAGACGAAGAAGGCGGCTGGCGCCCGGGTGGCTTGCAGCTTGCCGCCAGCGACTCCAGCGGACACCTGTATTTCCTGATGCACGCGCAAGGCCGGGAGGGTTCGCACAAGGACCCGGGTGTCGAGGTCTGGGTTTTTGATGGTGAAGCTGAAAGCCGGGTCAGCCGTATCGAGCTCTCGTTGCCTGCGATCTCGATTGCGGTGACACGCGATGACAATCCGTTGTTGATTGCGACGAATATCAATATGGAGATCGATGTTTACGACGCTACAAGCGGTAATCACTTGCGTACCCTGGGCGATTTCGGCCAGGAAACACCGCTGATTCTTCGCGCAGCCCACTGAGAACAATCTGAGGATTTCAAACGATGAAATGGCTTGATGGAATGACGGAAAGCGGCACGCGCGAAATTGCAAGCAAGACCTCCCGGCGCGGATTCCTGGGGCGGCTGGCCGCTGTGCTGGCCGGGGGTGCAGCAACGATTCCGCTGCTGCCGGTGGCTCGCAGCCAGGAGAGCAGTAACCCACCGCCGGGCGAGCAAGGCGACCCGACCAGTTGCGAGTACTGGCGCTATTGTGCGATTGACGGTTTCCTGTGTGGATGCTGCGGTGGCTCGATGAACTCCTGTCCGCCGGGCACGGAAATGTCGCCGATTACCTGGATTGGCACTTGCGAAAATCCGGTCGACCAGAAGAAATACATCATTTCCTACAACGATTGTTGTGGAAAAAGCTCCTGCGGTAATTGCCTGTGCCAGCGCAACGAGGGCGATCGCCCGTTGTACAGGCCGCAGGTATCCAATGACATTAACTGGTGTCTCGGCACGAGCAGCAATTCGTATCATTGTTCGACGGCGATCGTTGTTGGCACTGCGCTTGACGAGTAAGATTTCTGCCGGATGTCTCGCAGTGGCACTGGCGATGGGACTGGTGCCCGTTGCCGGTGCGGATGATCATCGCGCGCGCATCAACTATATGATTCATTGCCAGGGATGCCACCTGCCCGAGGCAGTGGGGTTCGCCGGTAAGGTACCGCGCATGAACGGCTTTGCCGGCTACTTCCTGCATTCGCAGGAGGGGCGCGAATTCCTCATACGGGTTCCGGGTGTGGCAACCTCTTCATTGCCTGACGATCAATTGACCGAACTCATGAACTGGCTGCTGCTGACCTACAGCGCCGAACAGTTGCCGGAGCCATTCGTACCGTTCTCGGTCGCTGAAGTCGCAGCGCTGCGACCGGACCTCGAAGCAGATCCGGAAAAAACAAGAATGCGCATCCTGCGGCAGATCGCCCGGGGTCTTCCATCACTCGCCGTCGAACTGGAACTGATAAGCGGCGGATAAAAAAGGCCTGGCTATGGGAAACGAGGCGGAGATTCTTCGCGATCCGGAATTTCAGAAAATGCTGGCGCAGCGCAGCCGCTGGCGCTGGGGTTTGTCCGGCAGCCTGATTGGCCTCTACCTCACCTATTGCCTGGTGGGCGTCTATTTTGCTGACGCCCTCGCCCGTCCTTTCCCGGGCTCGTCGATACCCTGGGTCATCGCTCTGGGTTACCTGATCATCGCACTGTCGATTGGCCTTTCCATGC
>JADFGH010000333.1 GCA_022567775.1 Pseudomonadota bacterium
CTGCAGCAGACCTTGGGCCTGGCTACGCCGCAGTATCTTCACCTGCCCATCATCGTCAATGCCGCTGGGACAAAGCTCTCCAAGAGAACCGGCGCACAGCCCGTCGAACCTCGGGGTGCGGCCGCCCGGGCCCACGAGATTCTGCTGTACTTAGGCCTGCAACCGCCTCAGTCGATGCGCGGTGCCCGGCCACGCGAACTCTGGACGTGGGCATGCCAGAGCTGGAATCCGGATGCGATGAAATTTCAGACCAAACTAATCGAGAAACCAGCGCATGGTTGATGCGTTGGAAATAGACTAAAGTAGCGGCGAGTGTTATCGCCGAACAACCGATGCATCGATTCACGAAAAGGTGGCGTAGGCTTGTGGACAGGCCATGAAAGACGCGCGGGTCATTAACAAATACCCGAACCGACGGCTATACGACACGACGGACAGCCGCTACATCACGCTTTGCGATATTCGGCAACTTGTAGTCGATGGCGAGCGGTTCGCAGTCATCGATAAAAAGTCGGGTGAGGACATTACACGCAGTATCTTGCTGCACGTTATCGCGGAACAAGAGGAGCGCGGAGAGTCTGTGATGAGCGAAGATTTCCTCGCTCGAATCATCCGGGCGGATAGCGGCGAGGCGCCGCAGATGGTTCGGGGCTACTTGGAGGAAACCTTGTCGTTGTTTCTGGAGCAACAGCAAAAGATAGGAGCTTCGATCGGTAACGATTCGGGTTTAGATGCCTTCGAGGCCTTGAGCGATGTCGCTCAACGGAAACTCGGCCAGTGGCTGGAGCGGCAGAAACAGTTATTGCAAACCTTTCATCCAGCTTCATCTGTACGAGCAGGCAGCTCATCGTCCAGCCGAAACCCGGCTGAGCGCGACGAGAACTCTTAATTGAAAACCCTGAACTCTGTTGTCTTGACAACCAGTGCGGAATAGTGCTATGCTGCAACGCAGCAGGGCGTTACTCCCCCAACGCTTTGCGCCGGTCGGCAACGACCGGTTCTTAAAAAGCCCTCGAAATTTTCGAGGGCTTTTTTTTACGCGGAATGGGACGGAATAAGGGTCTCAGGCTGCGTCTAGGTCGCGCATACTGAGCCGGACTCGGCCCTGGCGGTCCACTTCCAGCACCTTGACCTTGATGATGTCGCCTTCCGTAAGTTTATCGCTGACGCGCTCTACTCGCTCGTTGGATATCTGCGAGATGTGCACGAGGCCGTCCTTGCCCGGAAGGATCGAGACGAATGCACCAAAGTCCATGAGACGAGCGACCTTGCCATCGTAGATACGACCGACTTCGACGTCAGCAGTAATCAGGTCGATGCGACGCTTCGCTTCGCGGCCCGATTCACCGTCAACGGATGCAATTTTGACCGTACCGTCGTTGTCGATATCGATCGTGGCGCCGGTTTCCTCTGTCATCGCCCGGATAACGGAGCCACCCTTGCCGATGACGTCGCGAATCTTCTCGGGATCAATCTTGAATGAAATAATGGTTGGTGCCCACTCAGACATTTCTTCACGCGGCGCGTCAAGGACCGCAGCCATCTCGCGAAGAATGTGCAGCCGGGCGTCCTTCGCCTGTTCCAGTGCAGTACTCATGATTTCCTTCGTAATGCCCTGGATCTTGATGTCCATCTGCAGTGCGGTAATGCCTGCGTCTGTGCCAGCTACCTTGAAGTCCATATCGCCCAGGTGATCTTCATCGCCGAGAATATCGGTCAAAATCGCAAACTTCTCACCCTCTTTGACCAGTCCCATCGCAACGCCGGCGACCGCTGCCTTGATCGGCACGCCAGCATCCATCAGCGAAAGACTGGAGCCACACACTGAGGCCATCGAACTGGAACCGTTGGACTCCGTAATTTCGGAAACCACTCGTATTACGTAGGGAAATTCATCCGTATTGGGCATGACTGCCTGGATGCCCCGGCGAGCAAGTTTTCCGTGGCCGATTTCACGCCGCTTCGGCGAGCCGATAAAGCCGGTTTCGCCCACACAGTATGGCGGGAAATTGTAATGCAGCATGAACGGGTCTTTGCGTTCACCCTCGATTGCATCGATGATCTGCGCATCGCGACCGGTGCCCAGTGTGGTTGCGACGATTGCCTGCGTCTCGCCACGAGTAAATATTGCCGAACCGTGAGCGCGTGGTAACACGCCAACCTTGATGTCAATTGGACGCACTGTGGTCGTATCCCGGCCATCGATGCGCGGCTCGCCGGCGATAACGCGATTCCTGACGATGCTCTTTTCAAGCTTTGCAAGAGCGCCTTTGACTTCTTCCTCGCTCCAGCGGGCATCGTCGCCGTCGGCCAGTGACTCAACCGCTGCCGTTTTGGCGGCGCCAACACTAGCCTGGCGCTCTACCTTGTCGGTGATCCGATAGGCATCGGCAAGGCCGCTTTCGGCTGCTTTCGTAACTGCGGAATCAAGATCCTCATCTGTCGCAGGCGCTTCCCAATCCCAGGCCGGCTTGCCAACCTCTGCTGCCAGCTCGTTGATCGCCTTGATCGCGACCTGCATTTGCTCGTGACCGTAGATCACGGCTCCCAGCATGACTTCCTCTGACAGGATGTTGGCTTCAGACTCAACCATCAGGACCGCCTCTGCGGTACCAGCGACCACCAGTTCCAGATCGGACTCAGCCACTGCCGAGAGGCCCGGATTGAGAGTGTAATTGCCGTCTTTATAACCGACCTTGGCCGCAGCAATTGGCCCGGCGAACGGCATTCCCGAAATCGCCAGTGCCGCAGAGGCGCCAAGCAAGGCCGGAATAGCCGGATCCACGTCCGGATTCAGCGAAACCACGGTCGCGATGATCTGCACTTCGTTCTTGAAACCTTTCGGGAACAGGGGACGACACGGACGATCGATCAGTCGACACGTCAGCGTTTCCTTTTCATTCGGGCGGCCCTCGCGTTTGAAGAATCCGCCGGGAATCTTGCCCGCTGCGTAGGTTTTTTCCTGGTAGTTAACCGTCAACGGAAAAAAATCACGGCCGGGATCGGCTGTCTTGCGGCCCACGGCA
>JADFGH010000334.1 GCA_022567775.1 Pseudomonadota bacterium
GATTCGCCCGCCCAGGAAGGGCTGCTGCGAGCGGGCCTATCTGAAGTTGCGCGATTTGACGGATAATTCTCCCAAGAGCCCGCTGTGATCGATCAGTTTCCTGGCGATCACATGTATTACCTTCCCTTCTTTCTGTAATTCCCCCTCGACGCCCATCAGCCGCGCATGTAACAACACGTCCCGCTGTTCATCGGCGATTTTCTTCCACACGATCAGGTTCACACAACCTGACTCATCCTCGAGCGTCACGAACGTAACGCCACTGGCCGTGCCCGGACGTTGCTTGGTAATCACCAGGCCTGCTACCCGGATAGACCGCCCGCCTGGCAGGTCCTGCAGACGATCGGCTGTGACATAGCAGTATGAATCCAGGCGCGTGCGAATAAGCGCCATCGGATGACGTGCCAGCGTCAGTCCGAGGCTCTGATAATCCGCGACGATATCCTGCCCTTCCGTAGGCTTATTAAGCATCGGGACTGCCTCGTAACGATCCATCGAGGGGATGAGCGGCATGGGCTCCTCGACACCCGCCACGGTCCAGCGCACTTTGTGCCGGTGACCGGCAATTGATTTCAGCGCCCCGGCGGCCGCCAGCGCGCTGAGTTCGCGGCGATTGAGCCTGCTGCGCTCGAGCAATTGCTGAATACTGCCGAACCGGCAAGCAGCACGTTGCCGGACAATTTGCAGTCCTGCCTGCTCCGAAAGCCCCTTGATCTGACGCAAGCCAAGACGCAAGACCGGCTTTCCGTCAGCAGCGCGTTCCAGGCTCGAATCCCAGTCACTTTGATTGACATCGGCGGCACGCACCTCGACACCGTGACGCCGGAGGTCCTGCGTCAGTTGTGACGCCGAATAAAACCCCATGGGCTGGCTGTTGAGTAGCGCGCAGGTGAAGGCAGCCGGTTCGTGACATTTGAGCCAGCAGGAGACATAGACGAGAAGAGCAAAACTGGCTGAATGCGATTCAGGGAAACCATACTCACCGAAACCCAGGATCTGCTTGAAGATCTGCCGCGCAAAATCTTCCTCGTAGCCTCGCTGCAGCATCCCTTGTATCAGTTTTTCCTCGAACGGGCCAAGCCCGCCGCGACGCTTCCAGGCTGCCATCGCACGCCGCAGGCGATCCGCCTCGCCCGGCGTGAAGCCGGCCGCGACCACCGCCAGTTGCATCACCTGCTCCTGGAAAATCGGCACGCCGAGTGTGCGTTGTAATACCTCGCAGACCTCCTCGCTCGGATATTCGACCGCCTCCTCGCCTGAACGCCGGCGCAAGTATGGATGCACCATGTCGCCCTGTATCGGACCCGGGCGAATGATCGCGACTTCGATGACGAGATCGTAATAACAGCGCGGTTTCAGCCGCGGCAGCATCGCCATCTGCGCGCGTGATTCGATCTGGAAAACACCCATCGTGTCGCCATCGCAGATCATGTCATAGACGACCGGGTCCTCGGCAGGCACCGTGGCGAGCGTGTATTCCCGCCCGTCGTATTCCCTGATCAGGTCAAAACTCCGGCGTATGGCCGTCAGTATGCCGAGGCCCAGCACATCCACTTTGAGAAGACCGAGATCTTCAAGGTCATTCTTCTCCCACTGAATGACCGTGCGATTTTCCATCGCGGCGTTTTCAACCGGCACCAACTCCGACAACGGCCCGTTGCTGATAACGAATCCGCCCACGTGTTGCGACAGATGACGCGGGAAGCTTAAGAGCTGACGGACGAGATACAGCAATCGCTTGATCACCGGGCTCTCCGGATCCAGCCCCGCTTCCAGCACGCGACTGTCGTCGACCTCGCTGCCATCCCACCACTGCATCGACTTCGCGAGCCTGTCAACCTGCAAGCCACTTAAACCAAGCGCCTTACCGACATCGCGCAACGCGCTTCGTGGCCGGTAGGTAACCACGGTAGCAGCAAGTGCGGCCCTGTCCCTGCCATATTTCTGATAGATGTACTGGATCACTTCTTCGCGGCGTTCATGCTCGAAATCAACATCGATATCAGGCGGCTCATTGCGTTCTTTCGAAATAAAACGTTCGACCAGTGTCGCCATGCGTGCGGGATCGACCTCCGTAATGCCAAGGCAAAAACAAACTGCGGAGTTCGCTGCCGAACCTCGTCCCTGGCAAAGAATATTCTGCCTCCTGGCATAAGCGACGATGTCGTATACCGTCAGGAAAAAAGGTTCGTATTGAAGATCGCGAATCAGTTCGAGTTCATGCTCGACCAGCGTGACCACCTTCTCCGGTACGCCGTCAGGCCAGCGCTTATGCATGCCCTCAACACTCAGTTGTCGCAGATAAGTCGTCGGCGTCATCCCGTCGGGCACCAGTTCATCGGGATATTCGTAGTGCAATTCATCGAGGGAAAACTGAATCGTATCCGCGATGCGTAATGTTTCCTCCAGAAGTTCGGCCGGGTAAATGTTCTCGACCACTGCGCGCGAGCGAAGATAGCGCTCACCATTGGAATACAGGGCAAACCCGGCCCGATCGAGCGTCAGTCCTTCGCGTATTGCGGTAACGGTGTCCTGCAAAGCGCGGCGTTCGCGGCAGTGCATATGCACATCGCCACTGGCGACGAGTGGCAAAGCAAGGACCTCGCCCAGGTGCTGCAGGCGCCCGAGGCGTTGACGTTCCAGGCCATCTGCCAGTAATTCCACCGCAATCCACAGCCGATCGCGAAATGCAGCAGTGATCCAGGCGTCCTCGGCACACAGCAGCAATTGATTACCGGGAATCCACAGCACGAGACAGTCGGATAATCCGTCGCTGAAATCATCGGCCGTGAGTTTGTAGCTGCCCTTCCCGGCGGCGCGCCTGCCGCAGGTGATGAGACGGCACAGTTGTGTATAGCCCGCGCGGTTTTGTGCGAGCACCACGAGTTTCAGACCACTGACGAGCCGAAACTCCGAACCGATAATCAGCTTTTTGAGCCCGCAGTCTCGTGCCGCGACATTCGCCCTGACGATGCCGGAGACCGAGCATTCATCCGT
>JADFGH010000335.1 GCA_022567775.1 Pseudomonadota bacterium
TCATGAATCCGGCGAAGTCCATGCGGCCGTCCATCTCGGGATCGCCCACCAAGAACACCGTCAGCTTGATGACATCGCCGAAGCCAACCCCCAGCGCCTTGAATGAATCTTCCATGCGGCCAAACACGTTCAAGGCCTGGGTTTCGGTGTCGCCGTAATATTCGCGGCTGCCGCGCTCCGCATCGGGGTTGGCGGGACCAGGCACGGTGCCACTGTGATAGATCAGGGTTGTATCAGCGCTTACTTCCACAGCCCGGGAAATCGGAAATGTGGAATTGTTCGGCAATGGATGACGGGTAACGTCCGCAGTTGCACTACTGCCGAAAAGAACGAGCGCGCAAATGAGTATGGTTTTATTCATCTTTAATTTTCCTGTTTCTTTTGCTATTGGTCTTGCAAAGTCGAGATGTAAGTAACGACGTCCTGAATCGCATCATCATCCGGTAACAACCGGGCTGAGGCACGCATCTGCATGCCGTAGGTATCCCCCGCGTGACTGCCGCGGGTTCCATCCCTGAAATTCCTGATTTGTGTGACCAGGTACCAGTCATTGAGGCCGGTTAGCGCCGGACTGCCGAGCGCAATATTGCCTTCTCCGCGAACGCCATGACATGCGGCGCAGCTAGAGTAATGCGTTTTTCCTTTGTCGGCATCGCCGTCAATCGTGTCGGGCGGCGCATCAGATCGGGTAGCGGCCACGAATGCAGAGACTTCCCTGATCTGCTCGTCAGTTAAAGCCGCAGCCATTGGCTGCATTTCCATGCCGATAAGGTCCATCTCGTGCTTGCCGCGCCATCCTTTCTTGAACGCGCGTAACTGATTTTCGACGTACCAGCTATCCATGCCACTCAGTCGCGGCGCCCTGATGATCGGATTGCCCATGAGCTGAATGCCATGGCAAACGGTGCAGTAGACGTAATCGTCGGCCGGAATTGGCAGCTCGTCATCGGCTCTGACCAGCGAAGTCAGTGCCAGCATCGCAACTGCAGTAAGCATCATCCTTGCTATCCTCATCGCGTTAGCCCTTCATTGAGATCGACGTTGCGGCGCGCACTCGTTTGTCGAGATCGAGGAGCGCATCTTCCGCCGAGGCCATGGCGCCTTCCTGCCAGCTCGAGTGATAACTGATCTGGTCGCCGATCATGTAATGACGGCCGCCGGCCGGCTGCTGTAACAGTTTGTAATAACGCTCGCGCGCTTCAGCAGACCACTGAGTGCCGCAGCCCATCATGTGATTCATGCGTCTCCAGGGAACGCTGACGCCTGACTCAATATAGTCCGAGTAACCCGGGTGAATTTTTTCGCCGCAGTTGGCGGCATATTCGATACGCTCCTCCGGTGTCATACGATCGAAGAATTCGGTCGGGTCATAAAACTTGTATGCACCGAGCATGATGCCCTTCTTGCCGTGAATGCCATTGGACGGATACCAGATCTCGCCGATACGCTGGCTGGTAAACGTCATGCCACCGTAAATGCCTTCCCGCTCCCAGAAGCGCTCTTTCATTTGCAGGCCGATCTTGAAGCCGAAGCCGCGCTTCAGCGAGTTCAGCCCTTTTCGGTACTCCGCCGGCAGGTTATTTGGAAGGCCCGCCATGAAATGCGACGGGATGCTGTTGAAGCAGTAGTCCGCGCTGATCTTTTTGCGCTCGCCATTGTGGTTATAGATGACGTCAACGCCGTCACCCTGCAGCTGAATCGACTGAACCTGGGCATTGAGCAGGATCGGGCTTTTGATGTTCCTGACGAAGCCCTTGACGATATTGTCCATGCCACCGACGGCTTCCATCAGCGGCTCGCCCCAGTCCGGGTTCTCGAACGAAAAGCTGCTTCGTTCCCAGAAGTGACTGTTCAGCAAGGCACCGAATTCCGTGCCTGCGTAATATTCTGCGGGTCTGCCAAAGCCGCCGGATTTGTAGCCGGCGCGCATGGAACCGTTGTAGGCACCACTCGAACCGAGATCACCGAAGGAGCGCGCAAAATACAGCATGCGCTCACGGTCTTCCGCGGACAGCGGCTGATCGAATGCGTTCTGGTCGACAGCCTTGTAAACGAGTTCCGCAAGCAAACCGCGGGCGTCAGCCATGTACTGGGCGATGCGCATCGGCTTCCCGTCGAAGTGGTCCTCTTCGTGAGTGTAAGCGTTGCGGCCGATGTTCGCCTTTACGATCAGCGGCACCTCGAGGACCTTGCAGTAGTGCAATATGCGGCGATGGTGCCCCGGGATTCTGGCCGGGCCCGCGTTAAAATAGAGTTCCGGATCGTCGTCGAAGTTGCAGACCTGCTGCTGACCCATCTCGTCCACGCGATCGCCGTGTCTCAAAGTCAGGTTGCGTCCACCAGTGCGACGCGAAGCCTCGATGATCGTTACATCGTAGCCGACCCGTTCGAGTTCGTAGGCCACAGTCAGCCCGGAAATACCGGCACCGAGCACCGCCACCTTCTTTCCGGCCGGTCCGGCGCGTTGCAACTCGAGCATCGCCATGGGCCCGGTGTCCTGCATCAGCCCCAAGGCCATGGCGGTCTTGTATACGGCGGTCGATCCGCCTGCGGCGCCCACCAGCCCGAGGAAGTGACGACGCGATAAGTTTTTCTCTTTCATCCGCATGCTTCTGATAATTTCGTCAAAGAGTCAGGTCTTAGTTCCCGGGCCGGGGTAGTAAGTTCCTTGCCATTTCGAGAATCTAGGTCGTTGCTTCGCTAAGCAGGAACAGATCCGTCAACAGTGCCCGCAAATGAATTGACGCGTTCAGATTATCGACCAGCTCCGAGCTGATCTTTTCCTGGGCCAGCACCAATGCAATCGCCGCACCTGCTTTTCCCGCATCTTCTATAACAACCACGCCAAAATCTGATTCATTGCTGCTCAGATAAGCCGCTATGTTTCGTGCAGCCTCGGACATGCCGGTCAATGTCGTCCTGACTTCGGAGCCGCCCGGTCCGTCGTCCGATTCGCGGCCCTGTGCCGCGTAC
>JADFGH010000028.1 GCA_022567775.1 Pseudomonadota bacterium
ATTCGCTTCGACGGCAGGAGGAGAACGCTATACGCGATATTCAGAAAGCGTCCGCTTTGCCCGACCAGCTGGGCGAGGCCCGCATGGCTGCGGGACGTGCCATGAATCTTCTCATCGACCTGGTAAACAAGTGCAAGCTCTTTGTCGAACATCCTGGCCCGTTCCTCTGCGAGCTGCAGGTCCTGATTAAGACGAAACGTTTCTCCGATTACCTGCACTGCAGGCAGCAATATGCTTCGCAAAAGACTCGGATTGAATGAGGATGACTTGCCCGCGTTTTTCGAGAACACGGTGATGAGAATTCCAAGACTCTCATCATTCCGGCCGACCGCCGGCAATACCAGCAAGGTCCGTCCCGACGTCAGGGTACGGCGCAACATCGTCGATTCCGGATCGATGCCCGCAATGACGTCGTCATGTAAATCCGCTACGAAATTGTTGATTTCATAGTCGTCCGCCCCATCGCTGCTCCAGACGCAGGTTTTGGCGCGATCATAAAAACAGAAGCACTGCGCGCGAGGCACCAGGGACTGCAACAGCCCTTTGGCTGCACCGATGTTTTTTCGCGTTATGAAATTGTGTATTTCCGCGTCCATTGGCGAGCGTTACCCCAATTCCAGGCCGGTGGGATCGCGGCCCCGTGAATCAAACAGGACAATGCCATGCACACTGAAAAATGGCTGTGACTCAGGTCTCAGCTATGCGTCGAATGACGCTAAATTTACTTTTCATTTCAGGTATTTGCGGTTGCCGCTACAGTTCTGGTGGCGGCCAGCGCAGGCGGAATTCATGGCACAGGCAGCGGCCGCGGCATGCATCACCACCGCCGGCCGGCTCAGCAAACAATCAGATATTCAGGACGACAGCGACTCCAGCCACTCGTCGTCAGATCCCTCATTAACGCCTTCAAACAGCGGGGTGCTTAGATAGCGTTCCCCGGTATCCGGCAGCATCGCCAGCACTACGGTCCCTTTCTCCGCTTTTGCCACGGCTTCAAAGGCAGCCGCCAGCGTCGCCCCTGACGATATGCCCACAAACAGGCCCTCTTCAGCAGCCAGCCGCTTCGCTAGCTCGATGGCTCGTTCATCGGTCACCGGGATAAGTTCGTCGACTACCTCGCGATTCAGCACATCGGGAATAAAATCGGGTGTCCATCCCTGGATCTTGTGCGGACTCCATTCATCACCGGCCAGCAACGCCGCGCCAGCCGGCTCGGCTACTACAATCGTGACGTCGGGCCGTGCCACCTTGATGACCTCGCCTGCCCCCGTCATGGTGCCACCTGTGCCATAACCGGTTACCCAGTAGTCGAGCCGCCTGCCCGCGAAATCCCGCAGAATTTCCGGACCGGTCGTGTTGCGGTGATACGCGGGATTCGCCTGGTTTTCGAATTGGCGCGCCAGGAACCAGCCATGCTCCTTGGCCAGTTCTTCGGCCCTGCGGACCATGCCGGTGCCCCGTTCGGCTGCCGGCGTCAGAATGACCTTGGCACCCAGGGCTCGCATGATCTTGCGCCGCTCAACCGAAAAGGAATCGGCCATTGTCGCCACGAATGGATAGCCCCTGGCTGCACAGACCATCGCCAGGGAAATTCCGGTATTGCCTGAAGTCGCTTCAACGACCGTGTCGCCGGGCTTCAGAACACCACGTTGCTCGGCATCGATGATAATGGCAATCGCAAGCCGGTCCTTGACCGATGCCAGGGGATTAAACGATTCGACCTTGACGAACATCTCAATACCATCAGGTGCAATCCGATTGAGACGAACTACAGGCGTATTGCCAATTGTGTCGAGAATGCTGTCGTAAATCATGTCCATTCCTTTATGTGACCGGGCGTTGACCGCCGCTGGTTTTATTGTGTCGGAAAAACTACATGCAACTTTTTACCTGCCTCATGCATCAATTATAGTGGAGTCGGGACGCACACAGGGCAAGCTGGCTTATTGTTATGCGCTGTTGCCGGGCCAATGGTTGCGATCGTTATATTCAAACGTTATATGCAGCAGCGGCGTAACGCAAGTCTGTAAAAGAAGATTATAAGGAAAAGAAAGACCTGCGAAAAACTTGAATTTGTTGCAACGATTGTGCCCTTGTCTGGTCTACGGTAGGAGCCGGCAACACCTGACGTAAAGCCTGCATGAAACTACAACAATTAAAATATCTGCTTGCGATAGTCGATAATGACCTGAACATTACGGCAGCCGCCAGCCGCCTGTATACATCGCAACCGGGCGTCAGCAAGCAACTCAAGTTGCTCGAGGAAGAACTCGGACTCCAACTCTTCAGCCGAAAAGGCAAAAGTCTCGCTCGCGTAACCCACGCTGGTGAGCAGGTTATCCTGAGGGCACGCAAAGTCATGAGCGAGGTCGAACAGATCAGGTGCCTGGCTAGCGACTTTTATCAGGAGCAGGAAGGCATACTGACGATTGCAGCAACGAATACGCAGGCACGATATATTCTTCCGGCTATCGTGCGCGAACTTCGACAGCAGTATCCGAAGGTCAGTCTGAATTTGCACCAGGGCACCTCGGACCAGGTTGCGGACATGGTCACAAGAAACGACATCGATTTTGCGATCGCGACCGGTTCAAGTGATTTGTTCGGTGACCTCCTGCAGATTCCCGGTTATCACTGGGACCGGATAGTTCTTGTTCCGAATGGTCACGAACTTACAAAAATCGACAGGGAACTGACGCTTCAGGACCTTGCCCGCCATCCGCTGATTAGTTACGTCTTCAGTTTTGATGGCGAGACTGCGCTTAAACGCACTTTCGCCGAGCACGGGCTTGACGCGAATGTCGTATTCACGGCACGCGATGCAGACGTTATCAAGACCTATGTTCTGATGGGGCTCGGTATTGGAATCGTCGCAAGCATGGCGTATGGACCAGATGACCATAAGCACCTGACGCCGATCAAAGTAAACGGACTGTTCCCGCGCAGTACAGCGTGGATCGGTTTTCGCCGGAATACTGTTCTGCGATGCTACATGGCGGATTTCATTCGTCTGTTTGCGCCGCATGTCGATGCGGAACAAATGGAAAAAGCTGCTCGCGCCGTCAGCCAGCACGAGCTGGATCAGCTTTTCAAGAATGCGCGGTTGCCGGTTAGAAACGGATCCTGTGGGTCTTTGTCCGCTGCCGCCTAATAAATGCGGATGCCGCCGTGCCTTTTCCGGCTTCGATAGTCAATCCACCAAAGCCCGAATAGAAATCCGCCAAGCAGGCAAACAAACATTGCTCCGCCAACCCACTTAAGTGGCAAGCTGTATTTATACTGCCCGTAGCTATCCTGGTAATCTTCGTTTTCCGCGGTCAGGTCCGCGAGTCGCGCCGTGCTATTGTCGAGGGCGGCGGTCTTTTCAGCAACCTGCTGCTCAAGCGATGCAATCGTCGCAGCCGGTGCGGCGAATGCGGCTTTGGTGCTGTCGAGTTCCTGTCGCAGTTTATCGTTCGCGGTCTGCGCTTCGGCAACAATCAGTTTTGCCGGTTTTTCAAAAACCAGGTACGCCGCTTTCACATACCCTTGCACACCATCCGGCAAGCGGACGTTAGCGTAATTACGATCCCGTGAAATAATTTCGAGTTCCTGTCCGCTTTGAAGTGTGCGGAACGCACGATCACTCGTGTCAGCCGCCTGGTGCAAACCCAGTCGCAGGTTATCGGTGATATAGGCCGTTTCCGCAATTGCAGCGCACGGCAAGACAATCAAAAGCAATAATGCAGTGCGCATCGTTGACCCTCCCAGGCGTCTCGCAACCGGCTAATGCAGCATTTCCGGCTGAGCGGAGTTTACTACAGATATCAAAAGATCAGGCAACCGGCACTGTCGCCGAATTCCGACGCTCAAGACGCTATTTTTCGACTAACCAGCGCAGTAATGCTTCCTGTACTTCCTCGCCCGGACCGCGGTGAATATCGGTGTGATTGTGCAGCATTACCACGATGTAACGATTTCCCGAACGTGCCTGAAAATAGCCGGCGATCGAGCTAACGTGATCCAGTGACCCGGTCTTCATGTGAGCCATCCCGGTCAGGACGCCGTTTCGAAACCGCCGCGACATTGTCCCGTCCAGCCCCGAGAGTGAAAGCGACGACAGGTATTCGGGCATGTATGCGCTTTTGTATGCGTAGCGAAGCAGATCGGCAAGATGCCGGGCTGTCATTCTCGATTCACGTGACAGGCCAGCGCCGTTATCCAGCCTGAGTTCGGCGAAGTCCATCTCTTTGGTGGCTAACCACTGGCGTACAACTTTGCGGCCGGCCGCTTCGGTCCCCGGGGGCCCGAAGGTCTCAGCCCCGAGCGTGTACAGGAGTTGCCGCGCCATAACGTTATTGCTGTGCTTGTTGACCTTGGCGATGATGTCGGACAATGGCAGCGACTCGAAGGAAAACACCGGTTCAAGGTCTTCCTGCGCGATTACATTTTTCCACTTGCCCGCAATCCGGCCACCGGATTCCTGCCACAGCGAGCGGAAAAGGCCAAAGGTAAACTCATTGTGGCTTAAGACAGTTCTATCCATCGAGTAGAATTCGCAGCCGCTCGGGAAGCGGCCAGTGAAGGTAATGCGACTCACGTCTTCGTTCGGCGTGATGGTTATCCCTCGCTGGTAGCCGCGGCAGGATCCGTTGGTAACCCGGAGCTGATTGACGATCAGAAGATTTTCGAGCGGCGGCTCGAGTTGCACTTTGACCCTGGAGGATGCGGCATCCGGCTCGAAGTAGTAGCGCACTACCTTGAAGTTTGTGAGCATCGCGTTTGGCGCGACGTTGTACGCACGCAGCGGTTCGTGATCGAACGCAGCGGGATCATAGTTGCCAATGTCAAAATGGCTGTCGTCAATCAGTAAATCACCATCGATGGTAGAAATTCCCAGCCGGCGAATTCGCCGCAGCAACTGCCAGAACCGTTCAGTCACCAGGTAGGGATCACCGTGTCCCTTTAGCAGCAGATCTCCATCGAGAACACCGTCTTTGATCTCACCCATCAGGTACACGTCGGTTTTCCACGTGTAGGCTGGCCCAAGCATATCCAGGGCAACCAGCGTGGTCAGCATTTTCTCAACAGAAGCCGGATTTCGCGGTTCGGCATCATTCCACGACAGCATCACCTCTCCTGTGTCGAGACTCTCCACGTACACGCTCAGGGTGTGTTCCGGAACCCTCCGGTAATTCAGCGCGTTTTTTACTGAAATCGGCAGAGCTTGCTGCGCATACAGGACCGAAGGGTGTAAGAAAACAAGAACAAGAAACAATTTATGAATAGCGGTCACGCTCGATCCTGGCTCAATTGACTGGTTTCCTGATACGGAATGCTTTCATTCTGTCATAGAGCGTGGTCGGCCGGACGCCAAGCAGCTCCGCGGTTCCGTCCTTGCCCGACACTTTCCAGTTTGTGACTTTCAGCGCCGCGATAATATTGCTCTTCTGTAATTCACTCATTTGCTTGTCGGTCAGTATCTGATTATCAATCTTCCGGTCGTGTGACTCCTTTGCGTCAGGCAGCACGGGATGGTTCTGCGGCATCGACAAGTCCAGTCGCAAGGTACGCCCCTTCGACAGTATGACCGCGCGTTCAATGACATTCTTCAGCTCGCGCACATTGCCGGGCCAGTCATATGCACTCATCACCGCGGCCTGGCTACGGGTCAGTTTAAACGGGCCCCGGCCGAAGTCGTTGCAGATACTTTCCAGAAAGTGTTGCGCGAGCTGAATGACGTCCTCCGGTCTTTCCCGCAGCGGAGGCACCTCGATTGGAAAAACACTCAGCCGATAGAACAAATCCTCGCGGAATTTGCCGGCAACCACCAGCTCCTCGAGATTCCTGTTGGTGGCTGCGATCACGCGGACGTCGACAGACCGCGTAATGTCGTCGCCAACCCTTTCAAATTCGCTCTCCTGCAGTACCCGCAGCAACTTACCCTGTAATTCTACCGGGATCTCACCGACTTCATCGAGGAAAATGGTTCCGCCGTCGGCCAGCTGGAAGCGGCCCACCCGATCCCGATGGGCGCCGGTAAATGCACCTTTAACGTGTCCGAAGAATTCGCTTTCAAACAGCTCTTTCGGGATCGATGCGCAATTGACTTTGACCAGCGGCGCCGCGGACCTGGGACTTCGCGCATGAATGGCATGTGCCACCAGCTCCTTGCCAACACCGGACTCTCCCAGGACGAGTACGTTGGCCGGTGTTTGCGCGACAGCGTCCACTTGCGAAAGCATATGTTTCAGCGCCGGACTCGTGCCAACAAAGCGGCCGAAGTTCATTGAAACGTTGACTTCTTCCCTCAGGTAATCCCGCTCACGTTCGAGTTCTTCCCTGAGGCTCGCGTTCTCTGCCAGGGTCGCGCGCAATTTCCGCTCTGCACGTTTCCTCTCGGTAACGTCCTTCGACGCGACCAGCATTTGGTGAACACGACCCGAGGCGTCACGATCAGATATCGCGGACATGACAAGATCCAGCACCTGTCCGCTTTTGGTCACCATTTGACGTTCTTCGTTACTGAACTCGCCGCCGCTAATTACGTCCTGCAGGCGGCCCGCGGCAAATCGTTTACGATCCGCTTCGCTGTAAAAGTCCATGATCGAACGTCCCACGACTTCGTCGCGTGCATAACCCATTTTCTGCAACCAGTGATCAGTTGCGGTGACAATACGCCCGTCGACATCGACCGTATGCAACATGGCCGGCGTTGCGCGATACAGCTGGCGATACTTCCAGTCGGCTCGCGCCTGATCGGATCTCTCGGTATAAATCGCAACAGTGCGAACGAATGACCCGCCCGGATCGTGCTCAACCAGCGAGTTGGTCAGGCATCTCACGATCTCACCGCTCTTTGTTCGTAAGTCAACAGGCTTGTTCTCGAGTCTGCCGGTTCGCCGCAGCGTTGGCGCCAACTCATTGTCGATACGTTTTGCACTCTCCACAGTTGCAAACTCGCCCGGCCGCCTGCCTATCATGTCGCGGCGCGCATAGCCCAGGCGCGTAAGGAAGGCGTCGCTGACATCGAGGTAACGGCCATCTTCGCCAATGGAGGTCGCCATGATCGGTGCCTTGCGAAACAGCCATTGATAATCATCCAGTGAGGTCATGCTGGAGCTTTATACGGGATTTCGTAAATTCAGTCACGATATTTCGTAATTTACGAAATATCGTATTTCAGGATTCGATGTTAAATGATTGTTTTTAAAGCATTGTTAGAGTTGGCACAGCTTGTGCATTATAGATTGCACAGATATTGATCGCGATGGCGAGATGCGCCATCACTCACTTGAATGGATGCACAAAATGACACTCAACAGGAATCGAATGTTCGCGACTATCGTCGTATCCGGCCTGTTCGCGGCCAGCGCCCCGGCGGCAGATAACACGGATGCCGTTGCCGAAACAACGGCTGCGACGACCGCTGACACTGCCGAGCTGAACAGGACGCTCGCCGAATCGGCGAATACCGCTGCCGTCGAGGACGCAATCAAGGCAGTACTGGCTGACAACAAGCTGGAGCTTGATATCCGCTTTATCGGCCGTACATCAGTGGTAATCGCGGACAGCAGGTAAGCCGTCCCGCAATTTTCGGCGATCTTAGGCTCTCAGGGCATTTCTCCCCCGACTGCCGTTTGCTTACGATTCGCCGTTTTGACAAGGAGCCGGGGATCGTTCCCGCGGACCGACCCGCCAATTCATCAAAGAATTTGGTTTCTCCGGCTCCTTTCTTTTTTTCCTCCTACTCCCCATGGCGCCGGCGGTGGTTCTCCGCCCGTTCGCCGTGTGCCTGCATATTGCGGGCACTGATCCTCCGGCGCAGCCGCTTTAGCCAAAGCCTTGCCCAGGCAAATTCAAGCCCCAGGATCGCCAGGCCGACCGGAATGAGGACCAGTGCCGGACCTGGGGCGATAATCATTACGACCCCAATGGCCAGGACGGAAATACCGACGACAGCAATCGCGATGCGCTTCGCCAGTTTGTAGGTTTCTTTAAAAGGCGCCATCGGCTGATCGCAAAGGTTGCTGATATGCACAATAGACTGAATTCAAAGCCACGCACACTTGCTTTTGGCTGATCATAACGTAGCCTTTAGTGATGGTTTGCACAACAACGCCCTGCTTCTTTCCTTTCGTATTCCTGCTCGCCGTTACCGTTGCCGGACCGACTGCGGCCAAAGACACCCTGTCAGTTGCGGCGGATGCGCCGGCTGTTCCCCTATCGCCACGTAGTCCCGGCAGAAATTTTGTGCGGCTGCCGACGCTGGAATTCAGGTTCGAGATTCGAACTCATTGTTCCGATGGCCGATCACCCGAAGCGCTTTCATTGAGCGTCGCCGACACACGAATATCGCTGCCGGCCGACCAGGTCATCAGTGACGGCCCGACAGAAATCAGTCTGCGAATTCCGGCCGGTCAGATCGCGCCGCTTGTCGTTGAGGATTTCTGTGTCGTGCAGGTGGCGAAAAATGGCGACAGCATAAGCGAGGCGCCAACGCGAATTACTATTCATGCGGCCCTGTCGGCACAGGCCTCGTTGCTGTGCGAAGGCGACGAAGACAAGGCAATAACCTATGTGTCACGACCGCTGGACGTCTCGCTTGTGTGCGACAGACCAGAGGTAGACGAAGCATCTCAGGTCGAGTAAATGCTGCTAATCCACTGCAACCGAAAGGTGCCGGTCCAGAAACTCGAGCGCGCGGGTCCAGGCCTGCCCCGCCACTGACTCGTTGAAGTTCGCACTGGCCGGATTGGCAAAAGCGTGCGCAGCATCGGGATAAATTTCGATTTCGACATTCTTGCCAAGACTCTCAAGCGTTTGCTCAAAGCCACGCACCGTTGCCACCGGAATGCCACGGTCACGTGCGCCAAACAAGCCAAGTATGGGCACGTTTAGCGGCGCAAGACGCTCGGCATCATCGGTGACGGGACCGTAAAAGATAACGGCTGCATCAAGATCATCAGCGAAAAGAATCGCGGTATTCAGGGCCCAACCGCCGCCAAAGTCCCAACCAAGCACCCCTATTCTTGGTGCCTGACCGGACTCAACCAGGAACTGATAGGCCTGACGAATATTCTCCTCCGCAAGATCGGGACTCTCGACAACCCTGACCATCAACGCCCGCGCATCTGCGGGTGAATCAGCGCTGCGGCCAGCGAACAGATCTACCGCCAGCACGACATAGCCCTCGGCAGCGATTCGATTAGCCATCGCGCGTACGTCATCATTCAGGCCCCACCATTCGTGAATAACGATGACGCCCGGCAGGGGATCGACCATATCAGCCGGGAATACGAAGTGGCCGTAGACCAGTTCTTCCTCGACCTCCGCATACGGCAATGTCTCTGCGACAACCGGCCTTTGTGGCGCTGTTTCTGCAGGTGAGCCGCCATTAGCAGCTGGTTGCTGCGTCGTCGTGTCGACACTTTGCGGTGGCGCATCAGGCTGACCACCGCCTGTGCCTTGCGAACCGATATCGCATGCAACCAAAACGGACAACGACAGGATCGCTGCCAAAATCAGTAACGGGCCGCCGCCGGTCTGCCTGCTCATAAAATCACCCCTTGAAATAAGCGGAGTAGTTTAATGCAAAATCGCCATAACTGGCAGTAGGGCATACAATTTTGGCACCATTGGCCGCCTGGAAACTGTGACGTGAATCTTGCACCGACATGACTCTATTACAGGAAGCCGTTATTTACCTCATTGCCGCGCTGATCGCGGTACCCATCAGCAGGAAACTGGGATTCGGATCAGTCCTCGGCTACCTGGCGGCCGGCATCATCATTGGCCCGTTTGGACTGGGCTTCATAACAGACACCGAACACATCCTGCATTTCGCCGAATTGGGCGTCGTATTTCTTCTCTTTGTCATCGGCCTCGAATTGCAACCATCCCGTTTATGGGTACTGCGACGAATGGTGTTCGGACTGGGCAGCGCCCAGGTCGTTATCAGCGCGGCTGCGATTTCAGTGGTCGGATTATTGTTCGGACTTGCTCTCACTGAAGCTGTGCTGGTGGGTTTCATACTTGCTTTGTCGTCCACCGCGTTCGTGCTGCAGTTGCTCGCTGAAAAAAAGGAGTTGACGACCACGCATGGCCGTGCCGCGTTTACCATACTGCTGTTTCAGGATCTCGCCGTTATCCCTTTGATCGCGATAATTCCAATGTTCGGTGCTACCGCAAGCCAGGGCTTTGAGTTCCGCGGTTTCGCCATGGCTGTGGCCATTATCGGCGGCCTGGTTATCGGCGGCCATTACTTGCTGCGGCCGGTCTTGAGAATTGCGGCACGCACTCAAATGCCTGAGATTTTTACAGTAACCGCACTGCTGGTCGTCATTGGCGCCGCGCTGCTGATGCAGGCGGCGGGCATGTCAATGGTGCTCGGAGCGTTCATTGCCGGCATGCTGCTCGCGGATTCAGAATACCGGCATGAACTTGAAGCGGACATCGCACCCTTCAAGGGGCTGCTGCTCGGCTTGTTTTTTATCGCGGTCGGTATGTCGGTCGATCTCGGTTTGTTGGTACAGCATCCGGGCACGATCATGCTGATCGTCATCTGCCTGATGGTCGTCAAGGCGGCAGTTCTGTTTCCGCTGGCCAGGTTATTCGGCATTTGTGACATGAGAGGTGCCTCCAGCCTGGCTGCGGTGCTGTCTCAGGGCGGTGAATTTGCCTTTGTACTTTTTGCCATTGCTGCACGTCATCAAATCATACAATCAGATGTGATCGATCAACTGATCCTCGCCGTCGCGGTCTCAATGTTGTTGACGCCGGTTGTTTATTTGCTCAACCAGCAATTCGTTTCGCGAATGGAGAAAGACGAAGCGCCCGAGTATGACCAGATGGAGGGTCAGCAGCATGCCGTCATCATCGCCGGATTCGGCCGCTTCGGCCAGATCGTCGGCCGCCTGCTGGCAATCGTTGGCCGGCCGTTTACCGCACTCGAAATTGACGCATCCCAGGTCGACGTCGTCCGTAGATACGGGAACGTCGTGCACTACGGCGATGCCTCGAAACTGGACCTCCTGCGCGCAGCCGGCGCAGAACATGCCAGACTTTTCGTGCTGGCGATCGACGATGTCGAAGCATCGATCAGGACCGCGCAGACAGTTACCAGGCATTTCCCGGATCTGACCATCGTTGCGCGTGCCAGGAACCGCCGCCATGAATATCATTTGATGGACCTTGGAATAAAACACATATTTCGTGAGACGCTTTTATCCAGCCTCGCGATGAGTGAGCAGGTGCTGTTTGACCTTGGTTTCGAAGAACAGGAAGTCCATCGACTTATCGCGACGTTT
>JADFGH010000336.1 GCA_022567775.1 Pseudomonadota bacterium
GTCTTCCTCTGTCCGACGAGATCGAAACTCAAGGCATCCGCCGCCGCGACGCGTTCGTTCAGCATCCACAGCGTATGCGCAAGGTCGCCGATCAGCTCAACCTCGGGATCGTAATGCGCGTCGATTTCCGCAGCGAGAAAATCGGCATGTATGATTTTTTTGTCGCCCTTCGGATTCCACAGCTGCGGGTGATACTCCACCATGTCGAAACCAAGCGTAATGACAAGATCAGCGTCATCGATTGCCAGCGATCCACGATCCTTGCTGCCAAGCCCAATGGTGTATAGGCAATATTCGGCGTCCATGTCGACACAGCCCTTCGCCATAAAGGTGCAGATGACACCGATGCCGGTCTGCTCGCTCAAGAGGCGCAATTGCTTGCTTGCACGTTTACGGATGCAGCCGTTGCCCGCAAGAATAATTGGGCGTTTTGCCTGCTCGAGCATTGCAAACGCCTCATCGACGATTTTCGCGTCTGGAACCGAGCGCCGGAATCGTCGCGGCACTATTGGAACCTCGTCGGTTTCCATACTGGCGACGTCCTCCGGCAGTTCGAGATGCACGGCACCCGGCTTTTCTGTCCGCGCGACGCGCACCGCTTTGCGCACGATTTCCGGAATGGTGTCGGGATTGAGAATCGTCGTCGCCCATTTCGTGACCGGCTTGAACATGCTCACCACGTCCATGATCTGGTGTGATTCCTTGTGCAGGCGATCGGTCGAGCCCTGTCCTGTCAATACGAGCATTGGCGCCCGGTCCATGTTGGAATCAGCAACCCCGGTAATGAGATTTGTTGCACCTGGCCCGAGCGTACCGAGGCATCCGGCCGGGTTGCCCGTCAGGCGCCCATAAATTTCGGCCATGAATGCCGCACCTTGCTCGTGCCGGGTCAGCACAAAATTTATTTTCCCCGATTGCTCCAGGGACATCATGAAGTCGGCGTTCTCCTCGCCCGGAACGCCGAAAATGTATTCAATGCCTTCCTCTTCGAGGCATTTGACGAGTAGATCGGATGCTTTCATAGTGTTCCCCGGATATTGTTTGATTACCTGACCGGACAATGCGTCAACTTGTTACAACGATGATTAGAAGTCTATTTGTTCTTTTGTTTCTTGTTGCTGCCTGTTCCGGGAATGCGCCGGATCAGGAAACCGTGCCCGGTCGATGGTACACCGTGGCACAGGTCGAATCCGGTGCCGCGCTGTATCAGATGCATTGCGCAGCCTGCCATGCGGCCGATGGCAGCGCTACCGCAGAGTGGCGGACCGCGGACGCCGACGGTAATTATCCGCCGCCACCGCTCGATGGCACTGCGCATACCTGGCATCACCCGCTGGAAGTGCTCGATAACACGATCGCCAATGGCGGGATCACCTTTGGCGGCGTCATGCCGGGCTTCGCAGAGGTGCTGTCGAGTGACGACCGCATGGCCGTCATCGCCTGGTTCCAGAGTCTCTGGCCAGACGATATCTATGAGCGCTGGCATAGCATCGATGAGCGCCAATAAGGAGCCTTGATGACGCGAAATGACCAAAACCTGGTGTCCAGGGATATATGCGGCGCCACCGGTGCTGTAGGATAATCATGCGATATTCAGCGACTTTCCCGGAGAGAAGAGACTCACGATGCACCGATCCCGCATTCTTGCCGCCTCTGGCCTGATCCTGCTTGTTACCGGCTGCTCCATGCAGCCGATCGCCCCGGAATACACGACCGCAACGCTGATGCCGGAAACGTCGGCCTGCGTCGAGCGCCTTGCAGGCAGATCGGAGGCAATATCGCCGGGATTGGACTCGGACGACTTCAGCATCGTCAACTGGAATATCCAGAAAGGAAAGGACGCCGATTGGGTTGCCGATCTCCAGGCGCTGAATGGCGGGCCGGACCTGCTGATTCTGCAGGAAGCGCTACTGCAAACCGATGAATGGGAGAGTCTCGTGCCTGGTTATTTTCGATCATTCGCGGAGGGCTTCGGTCGTGATTCATCACCCAGCGGCGTCATGACGGTGAGTGCTGCGCGACCGTTAACCGAATGCGCGCTGGTTGTGCACGAGCCCTGGATCGGCACTCGCAAGGCGACGCTGGTTACGGAATATGCATTGACGAATACCGACAAGACTTTACTTGTGGTAAACATTCACGCCATCAACTTCACGTTCGGCGTGCGCAAGCTGAAAAACCAGTTGCAGCAGGCGCAGAGCATTATCGCCGAGCACGACGGACCGGTGCTGTTCTCGGGTGACTTCAATACCTGGCGCGGTGGGCGGGCCAGGGTGCTCGAAGAAATTGTCGGGGAACTCGATTTGGTGCCACTCGAGTATGACGTAGATCATCGCAAGCGAATCTTTGGCCGCGCGCTGGACCATATCTATCTGCGCGGCCTCAGTATCGTGCATGCGACTACGACAGTGGCAAACTCCTCCGACCATAATCCGATGTCTGTTCGATTGCGACTAAGCGAGCAACCTGTTCGGGTCGGGGCTGCGCGATGAGACTTTTTTACATCATCATTGTGAGCATGCTTGTGGCCGCGGTTGCACGAGCCGATGATGCTGCCGCCGAGATCGAGTACCTGGTCACCGCCATTGGTTCGAGCGGTTGCGCATTCATTCGTAACGGCAAGCGGCATGATGCCGCAGACGCCGAAGCACATCTGCGCATGAAGTACAAACGCGGCAGGCGCTATGCGACCACCGCGGAAGAATTCATTGAGCGGCTTGCCAGTGCCAGCTTGTTGAGCCGGAAACCCTACTATATGCAGTGTTCCGCTGACGACCCCGTTCCCACGGGTACCTGGCTGATGCGACGATTGAACGATTTACGGAACAGGGACATTTCTGCCAGTCACTAATTATTTCGCAATTCCAGCTTCCGCGAGCAATGTGATCAGCCCGATCTGCATGCCGATATGACCATCCTTGTTTTGCCACCACTCTTCAGGTGCGTGTGAATTCCCACTAA
>JADFGH010000029.1 GCA_022567775.1 Pseudomonadota bacterium
TACGATCTGTCTCGGCAAATCGACCTATGCACGCTGCGGCATCATCGTTAATGTCACGCCGCTCGAACCCGAGTGGGAAGGCCACGTCACGCTTGAGTTTTCAAACACAACGCCGCTTCCAGCCAGGATTTATGCCAACGAGGGGATCGCGCAGATGTTGTTCTTCGAATCCGACGAGGAATGCGAAATCTCGTATAAGGACAAAGGCGGCAAATACCAGGGTCAGACGGGGGTAACCCTGCCCAAGGCTTGACTCTTCACTTTCGTAGGAGCCCGGCCCACCGGGCGAATTCTTTCGTTGAGAGTGGTTGATTTATCCGTTGCAAACATTGAAGGGCATGTTTGCAACATGCCCTTCAATGTTTGTCGCTCGCCGGGGCGAGCTCCTACAGAACTTTTCTACAATTTTTCGGCATACGGATAGGCGAAATTGGGGCGTAATGGGATCTCACCCCGATACTGCTATTCTGGAGAGAATTGTGGGAGCGGCTTTAGCCGCGAATGGTATTCGAATACTGCAAAGGTTCGTTGAGCCGCTCTCCGTCCAGCCAGGCACTGCCATCACGGTATTGAATCCGGCCTGCTGCGAACAGCCTGACGGCTTGCGGATAAATCTTGTGTTCGACCGCCAGTACCCTTGCTGCAAGTTCTGCCATCGAATCGCCCGGCCTGACCGGGACCCGGCCCTGGATCAGCGCCGGGCCGCCGTCCAGTTCCCCGGTGACAAAATGCACGGTGCTGCCGTGCCACTTCTCGCCGGCATCGAGGGCACGTCGATGTGTATCGAGTCCGGGAAATTTCGGTAGCAGGGAGGGGTGTATGTTCAGGATTCGACCGCGGAAGTGATCCACGAACGTCGCCGTGAGAACGCGCATGAAACCGGCGAGGATGACCAGGTCCGGCGCATACTTGTCCAGGGTCTCGACGAGTGCCGCGTCAAATTGTGCCCGCTCCGGATAGTCCTGGTGCCTGAGACATTCAATGCTGATGTCGGCTTTGCGCGCGCGTTCGAGCCCGGCAGCATCAGGCCGGTTGCTCAGGACGACTGACAGCTCCAGATCGATTTTCCCGGAAGCGGTTTCGTCGATGAACGCCTGCAGGTTGGTGCCACTGCCGGAAATCAGGACCGCCGCGGAGCATATGCTCAAATGTAATTGACCTCGCCGGCGCCGTCCCTGATCGTACCGAGTCGCCAGGCCGTTTCGCCACGCTCCAGCAGAACTTTGATCGTTGCATCAGCGGCCACAGCATCCACAACGACGACCATGCCGACGCCGCAATTAAAAGTGCGGCGCATTTCGTCAATCGCTATGCGGCCTGAGACGGCCAGCCAGTCAAACACGGGCCCCTGCTGCCAGCTGTTTACCTCGATCTCCGCATGCAGCTCGCCGCGCAGAATCCGCGGGATGTTTTCCGTTAATCCGCCACCCGTGATGTGGGCGAGGCCTTTTACGGCTACCGACGCCATCAGGTGCAATATCGATTTGACGTAAATTTTCGTCGGCTTCAGTAACAGCTCTTTGGCAGGCGCGCCGCCAATAGTCGGATTCCCGCTGAGTTCGAGCACTTTGCGAATCAGCGAATAACCGTTCGAATGCGGGCCGCTGGAGGCAATGCCGATCATTGCGTCACCGGCAGAGATGGCGCGGCCGTCGATCAGTTTTTTCCGTTCGACGACTCCTACGCAAAATCCAGCAAGATCGTATTCACCATCGTCGTACATGTCCGGCATTTCCGCAGTTTCCCCGCCGATCAATGCAGCGCCAGCCTGTACGCAGCCATCGGCGATGCCACCAATCACCGACGTAGCGACATCGGCATCGAGCTGTCCACACGCGAAGTAATCGAGAAAAAAGAGCGGTTCAGCGCCCTGGACCAGGACGTCATTGACGCACATGGCGACGAGATCGATGCCTATTGTGTCGTGCCGATTCAACTGCTGTGCAAGCTTGAGCTTGGTGCCAACACCATCGGTGCCCGAGACCAGCACCGGCTCCGAGTATTTCCCCGGCGCTAACGCGAACAGCCCGCCGAATCCACCGAGCCCGGTCAGCACCTCCGGGCGCTGAGTCTTTGCAACCAGCGGCTTGATTCTTTCGACCAGGTCGTTGCCGGCTTCTATGTCGACGCCGGCATCTTTGTAAGTAAGTGGCTTGTTAGTCATCCTGGCCCGGCCATATGGCTCCTGTATGATTCTCAGTCAAGTCCAATGCTGGCTTGAAAAATTTGCGGGTAAACAATAAGTGGCAATTTCTGCGAGGGCGATATAATAGAGCTTCGTTTGGGATCGGGAAACCACCTTTTCACCGTCTGCGGACCGGGCAGATCGCATGCAGATTGAAATGACACAACAAGGGCGCCTCGCCGGGCCCGCGGCCGGCATTTGCAACCGCCCCAGGGCCCTTTCAGTGCAACTGGCGATCGGCCTGGTTGCCTTGAGCCTGTGCGCGGCGGCAGCGGCCGTTGAAATGAACTCACTGTACACCGTGGAAGTGCCGCTGGACGCGAATGATCCTGATGCACAAAACCTTGCCTATCAAACCGCGCTGACCGAAGTGCTGGTCCGCGTTACCGGGACCACGGCAATCGCTGAATCCGGGCAAATAGCGGAGCTGTTTCCGAATCCGGTCAGGTACGTGCGGCAGTATCAGCCGGGAGCGGACGATACCCTGCTGGTGTCGTTTGACGGAGCGGCGATCGAGAACGTCTTGCGGCAAGCCGGGGCGCCCCTCTGGGGACACGATCGTCCGTTGACAATGATCTGGATTGCCGTCGACTGGGGACAGGGCGAGCGGGAAATCGTCGCGGCCGATGATCCGCAGCGAGTATCGGCAGATGCACGTTCCATTGACCGCAATCGCCTCTTGCGCGAGCGCGTGGCGGCAGTTGCCGGCCGCCGGGGAATCCCCGTCCTGTTCCCGCTGCTTGATATTGAGGACCTTGAAAACATCAGCTTCAGCGACATCTGGGGCGGCTTCGACGATCTCTTGTTGCAGGCATCGGCCCGCTACGGGGCGGAGTCGGTACTGGTCGGGCGGATTCGAACTGAGTCGCTGCAGATGAACCGCTGGACCTGGTATTTTGGCGATGAACGGGCAAACTGGAACGGCGAAACAGGGGAAATAATCAACCTGCTTGCCGATTCCCTGGCCGCAAGGTTTGTCGTCGACAGCAGGTCGCCGATGGAAACCATCCGCTTGACAATCTCCGGCATAGGATCAGTCGACGCATTCGGACAGGTTCAAAGATTCGTGGAAAACCTGCGCGGCATCGACGAAATCATGATCGATACCGTTGCCGGCGACCGGATTGTTTACAAAGTTCGGATTCAGGGCGGGATGGAACGCCTGCAACGCGCGCTGGAACTAAGCAACGTACTTGAGCTGGTCGATCCGTTCAGCGATGGTGTTGAAGTGGTTCCGTTGGACGATGACAGAAATCCGTTCGACCTCTATGACAGCTACGGCGACTTCGGCCGGCAGCCGGCCACGCTCGAATTTCTGTATCGCTCGGGCTAGCGTCGAATGTCTCTTCGCTGGCTGCCAAATGCAATTTCACTACTGCGCATTGCGCTGGTTGCACCGATTCTTCTCCTGATAATCGATGGCCAGTACGGATTTGCCCTGGCGTTGTGTTTCGTCGCGGGCTTTTCAGACGGTGTCGATGGCTATCTCGCCAAGCGTTTCGACTGGGGTACGCGCATCGGCGCCTTGCTGGATCCCATCGCCGACAAATTGCTGGTTGCAGGCACCTTCATGGTGCTGGTTTACGCGGGTCATATCCCGTTGTGGCTGGGCGTTCTCGTTGTTTTTCGGGATGTCGTGATCATCGGTGGGGCCACTGTCTATAACTTCCTGATTCGCCCGGTCGAGGGCGAGCCGACCAGAATCAGCAAGCTGAATACGGCGCTTCAGTTGCTGTTTATCGTCTTCGTTCTGAGCCGCGCCGCCTTTGGCTGGCCTGATCAAATCACGCTTACCGTGCTTGGCGCCTCGATCGTGGTAACCGTTGTGATCAGTGGCATCGACTACGTCTGGTCATGGGCTCGCAGGGCACGGCACGGCGGCAATGCAGATGCATAGTGATATGAGCAACACGTTCCGCAACGGCTGGCTGATAGCGATCGCGCTGACCGGTTGGCTCCTGTGGCTGCTGGCGCCGGTGCTGACGCCGTTTATCGCGGCCGCGTTGCTCGCCTACCTCGGTGACCCACTGGCGGACCGGCTTCAGCGACTGAAATTTCCGCGGACTATTGCCGTCGTCTGCGTTTTTATCCTGACTTTTGTCGGGCTCGGCTTGTTGATTCTGCTGGTCGTGCCGTTGATGCGAACGCAGGTATCAGCCTTGCTGGAAGCGCTGCCGGGTATTGTTGTGCAGGTCGAGCAGGTCTGGCTGCCGAGGGTCACTGAATTCATCGGCATTGACCCCGGCGAGGACATCGGTCTCGGCGCGTTCCTCGCGCGCTACAGTGACATGGCTGGCAGCTGGGGTGCGACTGTACTGGTGTCACTAGGCCGCTCTGGCGGTGCGCTCGCCGCCGCGGTGATCAGCCTGTTCCTCATTCCGATAATCACTTTTTACCTGTTACGCGATTGGGACGCGATACTGCATAAGTGCGGCGCCATCGTGCCCTCACGCCAACGCGAAACGGTCATCTCGCTGGCCCGTGAGACGGACGAGGTACTCGGTGCGTTTCTGCGCGGCCAGGTCATGGTCATGATTGCGCTGGGTATTATCTATGCAGTGGGCTTGAGTCTCGTCGGGCTCAAGTTTGCGCTCGCCATCGGTGTGGTCGCGGGACTCGTCAGTTTTGTACCGTATCTCGGTTTCGTGTTTGGTATTGGCCTCGCCGGTTTGACAGTTGCACTGGAAGCGGAACCCTGGCTGCGCCTTCTCGGTGTCGTCGCGACATTTTCCATTGCACAATTCATTGAAGGCTCGCTCCTGACGCCGAAGCTGGTTGGGGACCGGATCGGCCTGCACCCGGTGCTGGTTATTTTCTCAATCGCAGCCGGCGGACAGTTATTTGGCTTCTTCGGCATCCTGCTGGCGCTGCCAGCGGCCGCGGTTTTGTCTGTATTGGTCCGCTTTGCCTATAATAGGTACCTCGCCGAGCATCCTGACCTGGGCAATTTGGACGAGGTCAGCAACAGTCCGCAAGGAGAATCCACGCCATGAGGGCACCTCTGTGTACCTGTCCTGGCCACGGCCCGTGCGGGTTACGGCCCAATCCGCCCGCAGCCTTATGTTAAACCGCAATTGCCGGTGCGGATTGATCTTTAGTGCTTTAGCATGGTCATTCTACATAGCAATAAATGTCAGTCCGCACCCATCGACAACTGACTCGCAGCGCCGCAGGCGGACTGGGCCCGCAACGCGGCTCACGAGAGGTACCTAGGGTGCCCTTAAGCCAGCTGGCCTTGCCGCTGAAACTACAGGATCACGCTGTTTTCGAGAGCTTCTGGCCGGCGGGCAACAAGGCGCTTGTCTCCTACCTGCATGAGCTCGTGGAAACCGGCAATGGGCCGGGCTGCTGGGTCTGGGGAGCCGCTGCATCCGGCAAGACGCATCTTCTGCAAGCCGTTTGCGAAAAGTCGGATGACCGCGCCGTTTACGTACCATTGGCGCTGCTGGCTGATGCGGGACCCGGCATCCTGGACGGTCTGTCCAGCAGGCAATTCGTTTGCCTCGATGATGTGCACCTGGTGGCCGGTGATGCCGACTGGGACCTGGCTCTTTTCAAGCTGTACAACCTGGTCACTGACGCGGGCGGCAGTCTGGTCGCGACGGCCGTCGCCGCGCCGCGGGAGTGCCGCTTTGGTCTCGCCGATCTGGCCAGCCGTTTTTCGTTGTTACCGGCTTATCGACTGAGCGCGCTCAACGAGGCGGATCGCATCAAGGCATTGCAACTCAGGGCCCGTCATCGCGGCCTGGATCTGCCAGACGACACGGCAATTTTCCTGTTGAATCGCAGCAAGCGGGATATGATGACCTTGTACGCGTTGCTGGATCAGCTCGACACAGCCGCTCTTGAAGCCAAACGCCGCCTGACTATTCCGTTCGTGAAAGAAACTCTCAATTCGATTCGGTAGTGCACAGCCGTGATGCAATCTTTGCCACACGCGTACCGAGTGCCTGAGCCAGTTGTTTTTCCTCGTCGCTGAGCCGATCGGCATCCCTGTTCCAGGTGACATGGCTGGCGCCATACGGCGTACCACCGGTGGTCGTCGTCAACAGGGCATTTTCGGTGTAGGGCAGACCGACGATAAGCATGCCGTGATGCATCAGCGGCAATACCATTGAGAGCAGTGTCGTTTCCTGGCCGCCGTGTAATGACGATGTTGAGGTAAACACACCCGCCGGTTTTCCGGACAGCGTTCCGCTTAGCCATTCACTTCCCGTGCCGTCGAGAAAGTATTTGAGTGATGCAGCCATATTGCCGAAACGGGTTGGACTGCCCATGATGAGTCCTGCACATTCCCGCAGATCCTCTATGGTCACATAGGGCGGTCCAACATCCGGAATCGCATCCTCGGTGGCAGCGGTGACGGTGGAGACTGCCGGTACAGTTCGCAGCCTGGATGCAACCTCTTTTACGGAGTCGACGCCCTGGCACACCTCCCTCGCAAGCGCTTCGGTCGCGCCAAATCTCGAGTAATAAAGCACGAGTATTTCCATCACTTCGAGATTAGTTCCAGCACATTTTCCGGCGGTCTGCCGATGACGGCGCGAGCCCGGTCTTCGTCGACCACGATCGGCCGCTGCAAAACCCGGGGGTGCTCGTGCAGCCATTTCGACAATGCCTGGCCGTCATCCACGGGGACCGGTTCGGCGGATTCCTGGAAATCGGCCTCCGAGGTGCGCAACAGCCCGGCAAGAGGTACGCCGAGCATCTCCGCAAGCCCTAACAGGGTATCCGGGGCCGGTGGATTTTCCAGGTACTCGACAATTCGGGGCTTCACTCCTCGCGATTCGATTAGTTCTAATGTTTTCCGGGACTTGGAGCATCCTGGATTGTGATAAATCGTGACATTCATGGCTTTTTCGGGTTTTCTTTGGGAAATTGTGACCGGCAACTGTAGCAGCGAAACGACTATTCGTCAGCGGTTCGTCCGCCGCTTGACTGACTGTACAGGCACTTGCTAGCGTTCCGGGGTGCGCAAACTAACAGGAATCGCAAAAACCGGAAAATTCTTCGGTGTGCCCGCTCGCGGTCTGCTGATCGCCATATTACTCATTGCCGCCGGCTGCGGGACCTCGCCTCCGGTCCAGGAAATGAGTGACGCACGGCAGGCAATTGCGGCCGCGAAGGAAGCCGGAGCGGAGCAAACTGCCGCCGAAGATATTCGTGCGGCCGAGGCGTATCTCGACAGTGCGCAAAGAAAGCTAACGGAACGGGCGTATGCGCAGGCGCGCCGCGACGCGTTGCAGGCTAAAAGCAAGGCGCTGGCTGCACTCGCCACCACTGAAAGTTCAGACAACGATCCACGCTGACTCGCGCGCAGACTCCTGGTTGACATTTCATGGCGTGCCGTCGATTCAGAGTGACCGGTCGTGTGCAAGGTGTATTTTTTCGTGTGAGTACCCGCGACGTTGCAGTGCCACTGCAAATTACCGGACATGCCGTCAATCTGCCAAATGGCAGTGTCGAGGTGCTCGCTTGCGGTGAGCCGGCTGCGGTCGCGGAGCTCGAGCGATGGTTACACGACGGATCGCCGGGCGCGTCGGTTACCGGCGTCGAATGGTTTGATGTTGACTGTGAAGCGCCCGATCGATTTTCGCTCGGGTAGGCGGGGCTGTAGCCGCGAATGGTTCCAGAAAATGTTCGGGGCTGAAGCCGCTCCTGCAACCGCTCCTACACGCGATACCACTTGAGGCGCAGCTTATCGAGAACCATGCTGGGATATTTTCTTTGTCCGAGACTGCCGTTGTAGCGACCCAGCGCGCGCTTCAGGTCACCGCCTTCCATGTTCAGATAATATTTTAGAATCGTGCAACCAAGGCGCAGGTTTGTGCCGATGTGAATCAAATTGTCGTCCGGTCGTCCGATTTCATCCAGCCAGAACGGCATGATTTGCATGAGACCACGTGCGCCGGCGACTGAGATTGCATATTTGTCGAAATTGCTCTCGACATCAATCACCGCGAGGACAAGTTCCGGCGCCAAGTCCGCACGCATAGCCTCAAGGTGAACGCGTTTCAGGATATTGATCCGCTCCTGCGGATTGGCAACCTGCCTGGCGAGCCTGGTGGACATGTCGGTCAGCCAGACCTGTGCGTCGAAATGATCCGCAAAGCTGGAAGTGTCGCTGGCAGCCTGGCGCAACATTTCCACCAGCGCAGGGTCAGGCCGGTCCTGTGCCGCCCCGGGCAGAGCCAGCGCGATCAGCAATGCTGCTATGGATATCCTGAACACACGCATGGTTGTCACATTCCAGCCCCGATCACGTCAATTCGGGAATCAGCTTAACTTCGATTGCACCAGCATTTCGAGAGCGGCATCACGTTTCATCATCTGCGACTCTTCATCCCGCCTGTGTCGGTACTCGAGTTCTCCGCTTTTCAGGCTGCGTTCACTGATGACCACCCTGTGCGGGATGCCAATAAGCTCTGCATCCGCGAACTTGACGCCCGGACGTGCATCCCGATCATCGAACAGAACCTCAAAGCCCAATGTCTGCAATTCTGCGTACAGCGCTTCTGCGGCCTCAAGTAGCTTGTCCGATCGTTGCATGTTGATCGGAATTAGCACGATATCGAACGGCGCCAGCGGTTGCGGCCAGATGATGCCCTTGTCGTCGTGGTTCTGCTCAATGGCAGCAGCGACGATTCGTGTCACGCCAATACCGTAACAGCCCATCGCCATCGCAATATCTTTTCCATCCTGGTCCTGAACAGTCGCGTTCATTACCTCGCTGTATTTCGTGCCTAGTTGGAAAATATGTCCGACTTCAATGCCGCGGGCAATTTTCAGTTTGCCCTTGCCACCTGGCGATGGATCACCGGCAACGACGTTTCGAATATCGACGGTTTCCGGGCGTTCGATATCGCGTTCGAAATTGACACCAGTGAGGTGCATGTCAGCTTCATTGGCACCGCAGACGAAATCAGACATCAGGCTGGTGGCATGGTCATAGTATATCGGTACGTCGAGGCCGATCGGTCCGGCAAAGCCGGGTTCACTTCCGGTCACTTTTTTAACGGTTGCGGCGTCGGCCATTGTTAATGGAGAGGCGACACCGGGCAGTTTCTCCGCCTTGATTGCATTCAGGGCGTGGTCGCCGCGAATCACCAGGGCGACCGGTCCGGATTCTCCGTCGACGATTAATGTCTTTATCGTTTGCTCAGGTCCGATCTTCAACAGTTGCGTCAGGGCATCGATCGTCCGCACATCGGGTGTGCTGATCTTTTCAAGTTCCTGTGAAGGGGATGCTGCGTCGCCCTCTGGCCGAAGCGTCGGCGCAGTTTCCACGTTGGATGCAAAATCATCGTCGTCACTCCAGGCAATCGCGTCCTCGCCGGAATCGGCCATGACATGGAATTCCTGGGAGCGGCTGCCGCCAATTTCACCGCTGTCGGCGTCGACGACACGAAACTTCAGACCAAGTCGTTCGAAGATTGCGGTATAGGCTGCATGCATGACCTGGTAGCCGTCGTTTTCCAGTGACGCATGGTCGGCGTGGAAAGAATAGGCATCTTTCATGATGAATTCACGCGCGCGCATGACGCCAAAGCGCGGCCGAATCTCATCGCGGAATTTTGTTTGAATCTGGTAGAAAGTGATTGGCAGTTGCCGGTAGCTGCGCAGCTCGCGGCGCGCGATATCGGTAATGACCTCTTCATGAGTAGGTCCGAAGCAGAATTCACGACCATGCCGGTCTCGCATCCGCAACAGCAGGTTGCCATACTGGTCCCAGCGGCCCGATTCCCGCCACAGCTCCGCAGGCTGAACTGCGGGCATGATCAGTTCGAGTGCCCCGGCCCGGTCCATTTCTTCGCGAACAATCTTTTCCACCCTCCGCAGCACGCGCAGTCCGAGCGGCATCCAGGTGAAAAGACCTGAGGCGAGACGGCGAATAAGGCCGGCCCGCAGCATCAGCTGGTGGCTGACGATTTCGGCTTCTGCCGGAATCTCTTTTAGAGTTGTTAGTCCAAAATTGGTGAAACGCATGTATATTCGGGTCCGGGTGGCTCAGGCGGGGCGTATTCTACACCAGACTTCGCGCCGCAACGGCCAGGCCACGGACGCGAATTGACGCAAACAGGAATGAATCGGCTTGATAGGCAGGCGTAATCCATTTGTCGCCAGGGAGGGCTTACCCTTCCTGGCTGTTACGTTGATCGGAATTGGCGTTGCGTGGCAATACGCCGGTGTCAATTATTCGATTCCGCTGGTGATTCTATTCATCTACTTCGTTCTCGTGTTTCGCGATCCAAGGCGCGACGTTCCCGCTGTGCCACTGGGCATCGTCAGCCCGGTAGATGGCACCGTGGTCGGCATCGGTCTGACGGACAAGAGCGTCCTGAATGGCGAAGCACACAAGATCATTATTCGTGTGAACAGTCTTGGAACCTACACGGCCCGTTGTCCGGTCGAGGGCAAGATCATGGATTTTCGCGGCGACCGGCCGCACAAGCAGGTGCCTGGAGAAACAACCGGTCTGTGGGTGCGCACGGATGAGGATGACGATGTTGTTTTGCAGTTTCACGGGCATCGATTCGGGCTTGCTCCACGTGCATTCCTGCGTTACGGAGAAAGAGTGGGCCAGGGTCAGCGTTGTGCGTACTTGCGCCTCACCCGCTTTGCCGAAGTACAATTGCCGATCAATGGCCGCGTGCTGGTGACTGCAGGTCAGCGGGTGGCGGCAGGCTCGGATGTGCTGGCGAAGCTGCCGCATGCTTAGGAAATCGGGATTTCCGTATGACGAACACCAATAAATATTCGATTGCCGAGGGTTGAGGGCAGTGCCGGCTGAAGCGGAAAGACGAGCCTATCTTGAGGCGCTCGAGGTTGACGTCTGGACGCTGCGTGGTTCAGCGGCTGACGAAAAACCGATCACTGCCGATGATGATTCGGTACAGGATTCGGAAATTGTGAGCTGGTCGGAACTGCGCGAAAAGGTTTCCTCGTGCACCCTTTGTTCGTTGCACAGGACCCGTACACAGACCGTGTTCGGCGTTGGCAGCGAGTCGGCGGACTGGATGATCATTGGTGAAGCGCCCGGTGCAGAGGAAGACCGGCGGGGTGAACCATTCGTCGGCCGCGCCGGCAAGCTGCTTG
>JADFGH010000337.1 GCA_022567775.1 Pseudomonadota bacterium
GCGCGCCCGGCAAAGCAAACCAGGACATCGAGCTCCGCAATTCCACGCGCGGTGGTTTGCAGGTTAGGAAGAACGTTCGTGAGCGCGTCGATCAGGCCTTCATACAGGATTTTTTCGCGGCTCAATGCCCGTTCACGCGCACTGAGTACCTTGTCTTCGAACTCCTTCAGCTCCGGCGTGATGTAGCGCTCGGCGCCTTTCAATGTCTGGCGCCTTATATAGTCGGCGGGCGCTTTGTCCGCCCGGCTCTTGCTGATTTCAATGTAGTAACCGTGTACCCGGTTGTAGCCGAGCTTCAATGTCGAAATGCCCGTGCGCTCTCTCTCGCGCTTCTCCAGATCGATGAGGTATTGATCCGCGTTTTGTGCGATCGCGCGGAGATCATCGAGTTGGTCGTCGTAACCGTCTGCAATGACGCCACCATGACTGATCAGCATTGGTGGATTGTCGATCAATGCTTTTTGCAGCAGGTCCTTTTCCCGCGAGTGGTTTTGTATTTGTTCGGCCAGTGACGCCAGCAGCGGCGAATCAACCTGTTTTAAAGCTTTCCTGATTTCCGGGACGCGTGCTAACGCGAGCATCAGCTGACGCAAGTCTCGCGGTCTTGCAGAACGAAGTGCGACCCGCGACAGGATTCGCTCAACATCACCGATCCCGTGCAGAGTTTCCTGCAAGGTGTCGCCAAGGCGATTCAATATCAGTGTCTGCAGCGCCTGGTATCTCGCGCGCAGCACGTCTGTTTTGCGCAATGGTCTTTGTAGCCATCTCCTGAGCAAGCGGCTGCCCATCGGGCTTTGGCAGCGATCCATTACTCCAGCCAGCGTATGCTCACGCTGACCAGACAAACTTTCCTCGAGTTCGAGATTGCGTCGCGTCGGTCCGTCCATCACCACGGCATCGTCGGGAAGTTCGACGGTTATCGATGTGAGGTGAGGTAGCGCAGCCTTTTGCGTATCGTTGACGTATTGCAGTAATGCACCCGCTGCCGCGACGCCCCGGGGGAATGCATCACAACCGAAGCCGCTCAGATCCTGCGTCTGAAACTGGGAACACAAAAGCCGCCTGGCACTATCGAGGTCAAAATGCCATGGCGGTCTGCCGGTTACCCGTATCGTGTCCCGCTTGGTGTGATCAAGCGACTGTTCTTCGTCGACGATAATCTCTGCCGGCCGCAGGCGTTCCAGTTCTCCGGCGAGCGCTTCCGCGCCGTCCGGTTCAGTCAGCCGGAAGCGACCACCCGCCAGGTCCAGCCACGCCAGGCCAATCCCTTCCCGGTCGCTGAAGACGGACGCGACCAGGTTATCGCGGGACTCGGCGAGCAACGCTTCATCAGTCAGCGTTCCCGGCGTAACGACGCGCGTTACCTTGCGTTCCACAGGTCCTTTGCTGGTTGCCGGATCTCCGATCTGTTCGCAGATCGCTACCGATTCGCCCTGGCGCACCAGTTTTGCCAGGTAACCTTCCACGGCGTGGTAGGGCACACCAGCCATTGGAATGGCGTTGCCGCCGGTCTTGCCGCGTGCGGTGAGTGTGATGTCCAGCAGCGGTGCCGCCCGTTTGGCGTCATCGAAAAACAACTCATAGAAGTCGCCCATACGGTAAAACAGGAGCATGTCGGGGTACTCGCCCTTGATCCGCAGGTATTGCTGCATCATCGGTGTGTGGACGTGTGTAATGTTGGTGCTCATCGTGAGGTTTATTCGCGGCTGGTCGCTCTCGGACGTCCTGTCGTTGATTCGGGCATCCTGCCCTCAGCCCTGCGGGCTAACGCCTGCGGTGTTATCCAAAATCGCTCCCGGCGATTTTGTCGCGACATTAGTGCGTCCCTGCACACAACGCCGCTCCTACATAGTTGTGGGTTTGACAGCAGAGAGGTCAGTCCATGCTAGCCTCTGCCTTTAACGAAGTCGATGCCTCAAGGGTAACTCTATGTACCTGTCGTGGCCGCACCCCATGCGGGTTGCGGCCAGCAACGCGGCTCGCGAAAGGTAGATAGAGGTACCCTTTAGCCCATGAAGATCGTGCACGTCGAAACCGGGCGTCATTTTTATGGTGGCGCGCAGCAGGTGATCTGGCTGATCAACGGGCTGGCTGCGCGTGGCGTCGAGAACCTGCTGGTTTGTCCAGCGGATTCCGACATCGACAGGGTGGCCCGGGACGCTGGCATTCCGGTGCGCAACTTGAGTTGTTCGGGTGATCTCGACTTCAGGTTTGCATGGCGACTGAGAAAGCTCGCTGGCCGGGAGAAGCCGGATGTCGTGCACTGTCACAGCCGGCGTGGCGCCGATTTTCTCGGCGGTCAGGCGTTGGCGTTGACAGGAGTTCCAGCCGTCCTGTCCCGTCGGGTTGACCATACCGAATCACGATTGCTGGCGAGGTGGCGCTACCGGCCGTTCCGCAAAGTCATTGCAATCTCCGCGCATATTGCCAGCGTGCTCGAGGATGGTGGTATGCAACCCGAACGCCTCGCAACCATTCGCAGCGCAGTTGACCTTGAGGGCATCAACGCGACGCCTGATTGCGAAGCCTTTCGACGCGAATACGAGATCGATGATGACGATTTCGTCATCGCAATGGTCGCACAATTCATTCCACGGAAGGGGCACCGGTATCTGTTCGACGTCATTCCTAATTTGCGGGATAGCTATCCGCACATCAGGGTGCTGCTCTTCGGTAGCGGGCCACAGGAAGCGGAACTTTATGCTTTGGCAACCCGGCTGAACCTGCACGGCACTGTGCATTTCGCCGGTTTCAGGCAGAATCTCGATGATTTCCTGGGGTGCATCGATTTGCTGGTTCATCCCGCCACCCGGGAGGGTCTCGGCGTCGCGATGCTGAAAGCTGCCGCGGCCGGCGTGCCGGTGCTGGCATTCGACACGGCGGGATCAAGAGAGGCGGTCGCGCATGGCAAGACGGGGGTGCTGGTGCCCTGCGAGGATGTTGCTACTCTGCAGA
>JADFGH010000338.1 GCA_022567775.1 Pseudomonadota bacterium
CACTGGTTGAGCGGTGAGTCGGGCGCGAAGCGTGTGCTCAAGGATCGCCTGGGTCGATCGGTTGAAAATGTCGAGAGCATCAGGCCGCCGCGTCACGGCAAGGATTTGCGAACCAGTATCGACCTCAGGCTACAGTACCTTTCGTATCGCACATTGAAGGCGGCAATACAGCAGTACAAGGCGGAGTCGGGTTCGATCGTGATCCTCGACATCGCCACGGGTGAAGTTCTGGCGATGGCCAATCAGCCGACCTATAACCCTAATGATCGCGCCCAGTATTCGGCCGAGCGCTATCGCAACCGGGCCATTACCGACATCTTCGAGCCTGGCTCCAGCATCAAGCCGCTAATCATTGCAGCCGCACTCGAGTCCGGCCGCTACCGCGCGAACAGCATTGTGGATACGGCGCCTGGATATGTCGTGGTCGGTCCGAAGAAAATCGAGGACCCGCGAAATCTTGGCAGGATCAGCCTGACTACGGTGTTGTCCCGGTCAAGCAATGTCGGTGCGACCAAGATAGCATTATCACTGGAGCCTGAGCAGTTATGGGGTACGCTGACCCGTTTCGGACTCGGATCGCTGACCGCCAGCGGTTTTCCCGGAGAGTCCGCCGGCATGTTAACTCACTACAGCGACTGGCGGCAGATCAGCCAGGCAACGCTGGGTTATGGCTATGGCGTCTCGGTAACACCCCTGCAGCTGGTCCAGGCCTATGCGGCGATCGGCAGCGGCGGCGTCATCCGGCCGGTCTCGCTGGTCAGGCTTGACGAGCCGGTACCTGGTGAGCGAATCGTTGACCGCGAGACAGCCGTTGCCATCCGCCGCATGATGGAAGAGGTCGTCAGGCCCGGCGGCACCGGCAATAATGCGAGCATCGCCGGCTACCGGGTCGCAGGAAAGACCGGAACCGCGTGGAAATTTGCCGCGGGTGGTTACTCGGAAGACAAATACTTTTCAATTTTTGCGGGACTCGTCCCGGCAAGCAATCCGCGGCTTGCGGCCGTTGTCGTCATCGATGAACCGAGCGGGGACTTGTATTACGGCAGCGACGTTGCGGCGCCGGTTTTTGCGGATGTCATGGCCGAATCGCTGCGTCTGCTTGCAATTCCTCCTGACGCACTGCCTGTCAATGGCGTCGCTGGAGGGATACAGGCAATGAGCCAATGAGCATGCCGGCTGAGATTGTCACAACGAATTTCACCCTGGACCAGCTGCTGCAGGGCATGGCCGAGGCGCCGGCAATTCCACTGACCGGCATTTCGTCTGACAGCAGGAACCTGGAAGAAGGCAATGTGTTCATTGCCTGTCAGGGCAGAACCGCACATGGACTTGAGTTCCTGGCGCAGGCAGTCGATGCCAAAGTTGCTGCCGTAGTCTGGGATTCCAGTACTGGCGATGCGCCGTCCGCAGACCTTCCGACGATCCCGGTTGCCGGTCTTGCCGGGCACGTTGGCACGATCGCCAATCGCTTTTTCGATACGCCCTCGAAGCGTGTCAAGGTAAGCGGTGTGACCGGTACGAACGGCAAAACCACGGTTGCCTACCTGATCATGCAATGCCTGCGTCTCCTTGGTCACAAGTGCGCATACATCGGCACGCTCGGCAGTGGCATCGATGAGATTGCCAGGTCCGATAGCATGACCACGCCGGCGTGCATTGACCTGCATCGGCAGCTTGCGAATTTTTCCGATTCCGGAGCCGGGCATGTGGCAATCGAAGTATCGTCACACGCGCTCGCACAGGGCCGGGTCGATGGCGTGCACTTTGATTCAGCAATCTTTACCAATCTCAGCCGTGATCACATGGATTATCACGGCAGCATGCGCGCCTACGGCGACACGAAAGCGCGCTTGTTCCTCGATTACGATGTAAAGCATCGCATCGTCAGCCTCGACACCGAATTCGGTCAGGAACTTGCCGAGCGCTGCGGCACGAATGTCGTGACGGTCTCAACCCGTTTCGACCGGGTCGCCAACGGACGGCCCTTCGTCTTCGTGCGCGCGGTCGTCGTCACCGAACGCGGTTCCAGGGTTTCTGTCATGACCTCCTGGGGTGCCGGCGAGTTTTTGCTGCCGCTGCCGGGAGATTTCAACGTTTCAAATGCGGTCGAGGTTCTTGCCGAATTGCTGTGCTGGGAGGTACCGCTGGATGAAGCCTGCAAAGTGCTCGGCAAAGTGTCGGCACCGCCCGGAAGGATGCAACGTGTGCGCCCTGACACCGAAGCTGCCTTGCCGGCGGTGTTCGTGGACTACGCGCATACGCCGGCAAGTCTTGAAGCGGCACTGCGTGCGCTGCGTCGACATTGCAAGGGCCAGGTGTGGTGCGTATTCGGTTGTGGCGGCGATCGCGATCGGGGCAAGCGCGCTCTGATGGGCAAGATTGCAGCGCGTTACGCTGATTACCCTGTGGTCACGAACGACAATCCGCGCTCCGAACCGCCAGCGGAAATCATCGCCGGCATTCTTGAAGAGATGGACGACGACACGGTCGTGATCGAAGACCGTGGCGCCGCAATTGCACACGCAATTTCTGCCGCCGGTGATGATGACGTGGTCCTGATCGCGGGCAAGGGGCACGAGGAACACCAGATCATAGGCAAACAACGCCTGCTGTTTTCCGACTTCAACATCGCCTGCGAAAATATGCTGGCCCGCCTCGAGCAAGGTGCCAGAGGACAATGATGGAGAGCACCTTGGTGCAAGCGGCGAATTCCATGCGCGGCACGCTTCAGGGCACAGACCTGAATTTCCGTGGCGTCAGCACGGATACGCGCACGCTTAAGGCGGGCGAATTGTTTTTTGCATTGCAGGGGCCGAATTTTGATGGCGCGGCGTTCGTTGAAGCAGCAGCCAGGCAACAGGCATCCGGAGCGGTCGTGCCGATCCCGGTCGACGCCGACATTTCCGTCATTGTCGTTGATGACACCTTGCAGGCGCTGGGCCTGCTGGCAG
>JADFGH010000030.1 GCA_022567775.1 Pseudomonadota bacterium
TCGCCAAGCGGATTCATGAGCGGCGCGTCATCCAGAATCCAGTCGACCGGAAGCTCTACGAATCCGGTGGACTCACCGTCGGCAACAATCTCGTACGGCCGATCGTCCGCCATTAACGACGAGTCATACAGAAAACCAAGCTCCATCAATAGTTCGAGCGTGTTGTCGGAGAAATTCCAGGACGGTGCGCGATATCCCACCGGCCGCTGGCCAATCAACTCTGTCATGCGCTGGACGGCCATTCGCAATAACCGTTCTTCGTCGGCGCGCGGCAACAGCGCATTTCTCTCGTGAATCCAGCCATGAACTCCGATCTCATGGCGTCCGGACGCCTGGATCGCTTCGATCATTTCAGGTGCGAGCGAGAAACTGATCGCCGGACCGAAAAAAGACGCCCCGATGTCGTGCTCATCGAGGAGTCGCAGGATGCGTCCGAGCCCGACGCGGGCACCATACTGACCCTGTGAAAGTCCACCGATGCTCGTATCACCATTGCGCAGCCAGATAGTTTCATTGTCCACGTCGAACGACAGCAATACCGCTACCCGTGCGCCGCCCGGCCAGCTATCGGGAGTCAGATCCCGGCCAGCCCTGACTTTGTTGACTGCATCCGCGATACGCTGCTCCGACCATGCCCAGGATGGATCTTCGTCCTGGGCAAGCAGCGGCCGGGTTGCAGGAACAAATGCGACTACAACTGCAATTAATATAAAAGCTCTCATGCTCTATCTCCCCCCCAAATTACAACCTGTCTTTCAATCCATAGTAGATCATGCCCAGCGTGATCAATTGCCGGGAAAAAGTTGCAGCACCAGGCACTCGCATGGTCTTCAGTTGTGAGATCACATCAAAACGTTCAGACGTTCCTGCGATCGCTTCTGCCAGGATCTGCCCGGTCACATGCGTAACATTGATGCCGTGCCCCGAGTAGCCTTGCGCGTAGAGCACATTCGGCGCCACGCGCCCGAGCTGCACCGCCCGATTGACGGGGACAGCGATCGACCCACCCCAGGCGAATTCAAAGCGGGTATTGCGAAGCTGCGGATAAATTTTCAGCATCCGCGGCACAAGTTGCGATTTAATGAGTAGTGGGTCCATTCCAAAATAATTGCAGCGACCACCAAAGAGCAGGCGTTTGTCGGCACTGAGTCTGAAATACTGCAGAATGTAATTCGGGTCACAAACGGCGAGATCATCCCGATTGATCTCCCGCACGAGCTCGGCAGTTAAGGGTTCCGAGGCGATAATGAAGCTGTTGACAGGTAGTACCTGCCCGCGCAGTTTTCGTTCAAGCCGGTGATAGGCATTGCCGGCAATCACGACGAAATCCGCCTTGACTGCTCCGCTATCCGCGTGAACAACGGGTTTACTTCCGTGTTCAATATGGGTAACCGGAGACTGTTCGTAAATCGTTGCCCCGTTCACAACCGCGGCGCGCGCCTCCCCCACGCACAGATTCAGTGGGTGCAGATGTCCATTACCCATATTCAGCAATGCGCCAAGATAGGCATCAGTGCCAATCAGGTCACGGGTTTCGGCTTGCGACAGTAAGCGATGCTCATCCGCAAAATTATTGTCATCCAGATAACGGCAATTGTTCTCGAGATCGCGGACGTGCCGTGGCTTTATCGCTACATCGAGGTAACCATATTTGAGGTCACAGTCGATGTTGTAAGTGCGTACTCGCTGCCGAATAATCTCATGCCCTGCCCAGCGCAGATCCCAGACCGCCTGCTTGCCCATCATTTTTGCCAGCCGCTTTTCCGCGCTGATTCCTGCAATCAACTGACCGCCGTTGCGGCCGGACGCGCCCCAGCCAACCTTGTGGGCTTCCACGACGTGCACGTTGTAACCCTTTTCGGCCAGGTGAAGTGCCGTGGAAATGCCAGTAAACCCGGCGCCGACAACACAAACGTCTGCCCTGTGCTCGCCGCGCAGAGGCGCGAATTCAGTATGGTCGTTGACGGTTGCCGCGTAGTAGGAACCGACATGTGCGGGCTCGGTGCCGGTCATAGCTTTATAGTTTATTGCGGGTTCGGTGCCGAACCCGCAAATCACGCTGCGTTCCGATCAGCGAATCCCGCGTTACCAGGCTGGCCAGTTTTTCCCCGGACCAGCCGTCGGTACCGGCAGGCCGTTGCGGTAACACCATGTAGCGCAATTCGGCCGTCGAGTCGTGCACCCTGACATCGACATCTTCATTCAGCTTGACTCCGAATTCGGCCAGGACCTTGCGCGGTTCGCGAACCACGCGCGATCGATAACTTTTGGACTTGTACCAGGCAGGCGACATACCCAGCAGCGAACGCGGATAACAGGAGCACAACGTGCAAACGATAACGTTGTGGATGTTGCCGGTATTCTCCATCACCGTGAATTCATAAGGCGCGATGTCGAAGCCGGCTTCCTCCAGGGCTTTTCCACCATTGTTGAGCAGCCGTTCCCGGTACGCCGGATCGGTCCAGGCACGCGCCACGATTTTTGCACCGTTTTCGGGTGACGCACCCTGCATCGCGGCGATCACCGCCTGTTCCTCATCCACAGTGTAATGCCCTGCTTCGATCAGCAGTTCGCGCAGCGCCAGCCCGATGCGCGCCGCGTCACTGGTCGGTTCCGGGTGATCCGCTTGAAACGTTCGCGTGTGATCGTGGCCTGTCATGCCGCCGGCTCCAGCCAATGTTCGAATATCTCGATCTCGAGAATGTCACTTGCCGTGCCGTCATAGGGTTTCCACAATTCCGTTTGCGGGATGGTTACGCGATAAAGCCGCTGTGCAGGTTTTCCATCGCCACGGATAAATTTCTCCGGCTCACCGTGCATGCCACAGACACGCTCGATGATGCCGACCTGCCCCTTGGCGTATGAAGGGACCCGATGGTGGACGGGCGGCGTACGATCAGCAATGCGCACTCGCTGTCCGGTTGTAAACTTTGGCGCAGTCATGAGGCAGCCTCCGCCTGCTGCCGGTCGCGAATCGCCCTGGCTTTTTCCGCCAGCGCCACCTCGCTGATGATGCCTCGTGACACGAGCGTATACGCGAGTGATTTAGCCCAGCGTTCATAGTAAGTGAAGTTCTCGTAATCCTCCGGCGTCAGGCGTTCTATGCCATCGCGCAATTCCGCGAAATCGCTGATCAGTCCTTTGCTGAGCGCGAGCCGCACCATGGCATCGATCTGCCATTCCCAATGCGCAATATCGTGCTCTGACAAATCGACCGGCCCGCCTTCCTGACCGCCGACATCATGTGGCCCCCATGATTCACTCATCGCATGATCCAGTCACTGCCGGTAAACCACACCGTCCTTCATCACCAGTCGCACATTGCGCAGGTCGGATATGTCACGCCCGGGATCTCCCTCTACCGCAATGATGTCTGCCAGCAGCCCGGTGCGAATTCGCCCAACTTTATCGGCGATGTGAAACAGGCCGGCATTGATCGAGGTCGCGGATCTCAAAACATCTTCGGCGGGCATGCCGTAGTCCACCATCATCTCGAGCTCGCGAACATTGTCGCCGTGCGGGTAAACACCGACGTCCCCACCGAAACAAATCGTCACCCCGGCATCGAGTGCTGCCTTGAAGCTTCGCCTTTTGTTTTGTAGTCGCGGCGGCTCGGGATCGACGCCCTTGTTCCACCCCGAGTACTGCGCAATGGCATCACCCGCAGCCAGCGTCGGGCAAAGCGCCACATTGTGCTTAACCATTAGTTTGTAGACGTCGGCCGTTGCTCCATCGCCGTGCTCTATGGTCTCGACGCCGGCAAGGATTGCCCTGCGCATTGCCTCAGCCGTCGACGCATGCGCTACAACCGGCCGTCCACTGCTCCTCGTTACCTCGACGATCGTTTCGAGCTCACGTTGTGTAAATGTCGGCGATGCGCCACCGTCGGGCCCCCAGCGATAGTCCGCGTATACCTTGACGAAGTCGATGTTTCTGCCGATCTGGCTGCGCACGACACGAACCAGGTCATCATAGCCATCCGCGGTTTCCGCGCCGAGCGGAACATCGACTCCCTCATGGAACCCTTTCGGCCCGTAACTTCCGGTGGCCACCAGCGCCTTGCCGGCCACCAGCAAACGCGGGCCGGGAATAATTCCCTTGTTGATAGAATCGCGCACACCGACATCCGCGTAACCGGCACCTTCCGAACCAAGATCGCGCATTGTCGTGACGCCGGCCATCAGGGAATTCCTGACATGGTTGACGGCACGAGTGACCCGCTCCGCTATCGACTCTTTTAATACCTGGTCATTCCAGACGGTTTCATCGTAGGGATGCAGCAGGATGTGCGAATGACCTTCGATCAGGCCCGGTAGAAGCGTCTGGCCAGGCAGGTCGATGGACCTGTCGACATCCGTGGCAGGCGCATCATCGGCATCGCCTGCGTACAGAATGAAATTCCCTTTGACCAGCACGACCCAGCCGGCATGTGTTTGCTCACCGTCGAACACCTGCTCCGGCTTAAGCAAGGTAACGCTCTCTTGTGCGACAACGGCGTCGGAAACGCCGAGTACGATAGCTAACAAAAGAAAAACCTGTTTCATCAACAAACCTCTTGGGAAACGAGTCAGGCCCCGGATCGGCTTACCAGTTGCCGAGCGTCTTGCCATCGGCAAGCCTGGCACCAACGAAAAAGCCTGCCCTGGAACCGTCCAGCATCGGATTGAATTTGATCTCGACAACATCACCCGGATTGAAGGAATTTGGTCTCCAGCCTTTTCTGAAAAGACTGTTGGGACCACCACCCTCGATGCTCCACTCCTCCTGCTCACCGCTTTCGTTTTCAATGTAAAGCTGTATCCACACGTGCGGATTGGTCCACTGAAATTCCCTGACCGTTGCCGATTCCTGACGAACCAGGGACTTGTCAAACATAGCGCTGGAGTGGTGCGCCATTGCAGGCCTGGAAATCGGTACGAAAGCGATGACACTGGCAGCAAACACAATCGTGATTGCGGTTCTGTGCATGCTCAGGAAGGATCGCATCTTAATTACTCTGCTTATTGTCAATGACGATATCAATCGTATTCCCTTCCGCGTCGAGCGTCAGCGTCTGGCCGAATTCTGTTATCGGGTTCCTGTTGTTTTCGGCACAGGCATAATCATAAACCCGCGTGCCGTCCGGCAACTTCCGGAAATGCCGCACTACGTGCCACGACTCGCGCAGTGCGACCGGATCATCAATTGTGAGTTCTGCACGCAGCAGCCCTTCTTCTGTCATGAACATGCGCGTGCTGACGCGGGCCTGATCGCTCAATGTCAGGCCGCTGCGATCGAGCACCGTATTTTTCTCGCCGATCATGCTGACGGTCGTGAAAACGAGTGTCTGTCCTTCCCAGTGTCCGACTGAATCGCCGGTAAATGTCGGCCACATTTCCTCAGGTAGCGGATGATCTCTGCCGTCGGTATAGATGCGCATGATGTTGGGGCCGTTCTCCGTGATGATCCAGGATTGTTCAGGCCGCACGATAAATTCATAGACATCCGGCAGTGCGAGCAAGCGAGGGAACCCGGCTGGCGTACCGCAAAAGGATATCGGGTCCGGCAATCTGTCTATTGCAGCCAATGCGAGGTTTGCCTTGTACCTGGCTTCCCAGACATCGGTTAACGGCGGGTACTGACGGACTCCCGGGCTGCCGGCGCGCCCGTCTTTCGGTTCGACGGTTGACGGATCGAAAATGCCGCCGTTGCCCTCGAATCGCTCCCAGACACCGCTCCAGTCCGGCAGCGAGAGTGCGTCGGCAGCGATCGCGCATTGGCAACAGAGCAGGAGGTAAATCGACAGTAGTCGCATGGCATCACCCTATACCTGTTCGAATGCCGATAATACGCCGTGCTGGAATTCGTTCAATGCGGGCAATCGGGCACAGCTCCTTCCTTGACAGATTTTCCCGCCGGCAGTACAACCGACTCACACAAGAATAATCTCGCCATCGTCGGGGAACATCATGCGCAGATCTTCGGTTCTTATTCTATTTCTTTTGCTCGCCATACCAGCGATGGGCTGGTCCCAAATGACCGCAGAACCATTCAAGGTCGGCACTTTCGAGATCGATGGTTCGCCGACGGTGGGAATCGTGCTGCGTGACAGCCTGATCGTGGAATTAGATGCGGCAAACCTCGCGCTGGAGAGGAATTCTGCGTATCCGGTAATCCCCCTGCCAGCCGATATGCTGGAACTCATCAGCCGCTACGATTATGGCCTGAAGCGCAGGCTGTACGAGATCGTCAACCACCTCGTGGCGAGCAACAGCCTGGGCAACGACCGTCCGGACTACGTGCATGACGTCGGCGACTTGCGGACGCTGCCGCCGATCATGTATCCGGGAAAGATTCTCAACGCGGCCGTCAACTTCTACAGCCATGTGGAGGAAGCCGGCACCGGGGAAGAACGCACGGAAGCCAGACGACTGCGACGCGAACAGCGCGGCATTCCTTATCTGTTTATCAAACCGAGCCGCGGCGCAGTGGTTGGCAACGGCGATGAGATCGTTATTCCTTATGGTCGAAACCGAACCGACTGGGAAGTGGAACTCGGCGCTGTAATTGGCAAGACGGCCAAGTATGTATCCGCGAACGATGCGGAAGAGCATATCTTCGGTTACATGGTGACGCTCGATATTTCGGACCGTGGCGGAAGGCCCCCGGGCGGTGCGCGATTCACGCTCGACTGGTTTGTCGGCAAAGGCCACGACACTTTCGCGCCACAAGGTCCGTGGATCGTGCCGAAAGAATTCTATGGCAACCCGATGGAGATACTTCGGCAGTCACTGAGCGTCGACGGCGAACAAATGCAGGAAGCAACCGCCGGCGACATGATTCACAGCCTGTGGGAGTTGGTCGAGTTCGCCTCCTCCATTATCACCTTGTATCCCGGCGACGTGATCAACAACGGAACATCCGGCGGCGTCGGCATGGGCACGGCGGTACGTGGTGCGCAGCGTTTCCTGCAACCGGGCGAAGTCGTCGAGGCGACGATCGACGGCATCGGCACGCTGCGTATGCCGGTGGTTGGCGAGGAAGAACCTGGGGGATTGACTGGCGCGGCGTTACCACCGGTCAATACGTACCGGGATCCGTTGTAGATCTGAGGATTCCTTTTATTGGTTCGCGGCTGAAGCCGCTCCTACAAGTTTTTGCAGGGAATGTAGGAGCGGCTTCAGCCGCGATTCAAAATAATATGCGATCAGGCGGTACAATAGCGAATGCCGGAATGCCGTGGAGAAGAAATGCTGAATCGACTACTTGTTCGAATCCTGATGACCGCCGTCAGTGTGTTCACTCTCGTGTCGTCTGCGGCAGCGGAAGGTGAGGTTACCAACAAGCGCGTGTTAGAAGAATCCGCGACCGGTGAAAACTGGTTCCTGAAGGGCGGCAATTTTCGCGGCGAACATTTCAGCCCTCTTTCACAGATCAACGACGAGAACGTCGCAGATCTCGGCCTTGCCTGGGCATTAGATCTGCCAATACCCGATGGAATTTCGGCGACACCCATTGTGGTGGACGGCGTCATCTATCTTTCCGGCGCGTTTTCGATTGTGTATGCGATCGATGCCGCAGACGGTCGGGTCAACTGGAGCTTCGATCCGGACGTTCGGCAGGCGTTTGCTGACGACCCTGGCCTGTCGTGGACCGCAAGAGTCAATCGAGGCGTTGCTGTCTGGGACGGCATGGTGCTCGTAACCACTGCGGATTGCCGGTTGATTGGTCTGGATGCCGCTACAGGTGGCGAGCGATGGTCGCAACAGACCTGTGACACACAACTCGGTTACGCGATCACGGATTCGCCCTATGTTGGCGGCGGCAAGGTATTTGTCGGCAACGCCGGCTCGGAATCGGGTGATAAAAATCGTGGCTACGTGAGCGCTTACGACGTGCAAAGCGGCGAAATGCTGTGGCGCTTCTACACGGTGCCAAGCGACAAGCCAGAAGAAAACACGTCGCCCGCAATGAAGATGGCGGCGGCTACATGGTCCGGAGATGCACTTGAGAAATTCGGCGGTGGCGGCAGCAACTGGAACGAAATGACCTACGACCCGGAATCCAATCTGCTGTTTTTCGGTACTGCCGGCGCGCTGCCTTACGTGTATCAGTATCGCAGCCCCGACGGCGGGGACAATCTCTTTACGTCTTCAATTCTGGCGGTCAATGCAGAGTCGGGCGAGTATGTGTGGCACTACCAGACGGTTCCGGAAGACAGTTGGGAATACAACGCGACGATGAACATCATCCTCGCTGACTTAAGGATTGACGATGAAGATCGCAAGACGCTGCTTGTTGCACCGAAGAATGGTTTTCAGTACGTACTGGACCGGCTGACCGGCGAGTTGCTCTCTGCTGAGAAGTACGCAAAGGTCAACTGGGCGACCCATATCAACCTCGAAACCGGCCGCCCCGTCTATGACGTACAGGGCGAATTCTGGAACCGTGCGGACGAGCACACGGTTGCTATCTGGCCAAACATGTGGGGGGCGCACAGCTGGCAACCGATGGCGTGGCACCCCGGGCATGAGCTTCTCTATATTCCGGTACTGGACGTTCCGAGCGTAGTCAGTGATTACGACGATGGTGATTACAAAGATACACTGGAGTTGTTTACCGAAGTCGACGGAGAATCGTTCAGTCCCGGCAAACTGATTGCGTTTGATCCGGTGCAACACGTCACGCGCTGGACGGTGGAGCACCCATTGCCGTTCAATGGCGGCGTGCTGGCAACGGCGGGCAACCTTGTATTCCAGGGTAATGCACAGGGGCGAATCGCCGCTTTTGCAGCCGGTACGGGCGAGGAAAAGTGGTCGCTGGCCACCGGTTCGGGAATCACGGCGGCACCGGTGAGTTACGCGATCGATGACACACAATATATCCTGATACCGATAGGCTCCGGTGGCGGTATTCAATTCGTCTATCCGCAACTCGGAGCCACGAACGAGTCGCAGGGACCGACCAGGCTGCTCGCGTTCAGCCTTGACGGCGGCAGCGAATTCCCCTCCATCGAGCGCGCCGCCCGAACCCTTCCGGAGCAACCCGAACTTGTGGCCTCGGCAGAAGTGGTTGCAAACGGCAAGCACCTGTACGCCAGCAGCTGTGGCGGCTGCCATGGTAAGGACGCGTCGGCCCGCTTCGGCGGCTCCGTTCCCGATCTCCGTTATTCCTCGGCAGACACGCATGCTGCATGGCACGGAATCGTGATCGGTGGCGCGCGACGCGCCAACGGCATGCCGGCTTTTTCACAGCTCGACGCCGAACAGTCGGAGGCTATACGAAATTACGTTTTATCACAGTCTGCAGCGCTTCGATCGTCCGCAGATTCCAGATAGAGAGACGTACCAATAAACATTCAAAAAACTACAATTCTCAAGGCCGTGCTGGCCGTCATTTTCCTGGACGCCCTGTCCGCCTGTTCACCACAACTGAATGATGAGCAAGAACGTTACTCGGTGCTGATTATCAATGGCACCGTGTACGACGGTTCGCTTGAGCCTGCGCGCAACACGAACATCGGAATTTCCGGCGACCGTATTGTCTCGATGGATGCGTCCCCCGACGCGACTGCGGACCTGATCATTGACGCAGCGGGGAAAACTGTAGTGCCGGGATTCATCGATCCGCACACGCACGCGGAAGGTGACCTGCTCGACGATGCCAGCAAGGCAAATATCAACTATCTGACCCAGGGCGTCACCACCGTATTTGTCGGTAACGACGGCCGCGGCCTGCCTGATCTCGAAGACAAACTGGCCATCATGCAACGGCAGGGCATCGGTTCAAATGTTGCCTTTTTCACCGGCCACGGCACCGCCCGCGAAAAAACTCTTGGCCTGGAAGACCGCGCGCCCAACGATGAAGAACTCGAACAAATGCGGGAATTTGTCGCCAACGATATGCGTGCCGGCGCGCTTGGCTTGTCAACCGGCCTGTTCTACAGGCCAGGCAGTTATGCAGAGACGGATGAAGTCATCGAACTGGCGAAAATTGCTGCAGAATTCGGCGGCGTCTATGACTCGCATATACGTGACGAAAGTTCGTACAACATTGGCCTGCTCGGTGCGGTTAAAGAAGTCATAGAAATTGCTGAAAAGGCAGACATCCCGGTGCATATCGCACATCTGAAAGCCCTCGGCCGCGACGTCTGGGGGCAGAGCGGCGACATCATCGCCCTGATCGACGCCGCCCGGGATCGAGGCGTCGAGATAACGGCGGATCAGTATCCGTGGCGCGCATCCGGGACCAGCCTGAGCAGCTCACTGATACCGAGATGGGTCATGGCGGATTCGGAGCAAGCCATGTTTGAGCGCCTCGCAAATCCGGACCTCGAGGATCGCATCCGTGAAGAGATGGAGGCCAATCTCTGGCGGCGTGGCGGCGACGAGTCGCTGCTGATCACCGGAGAAAGCGAATGGCGCGGCATGACGCTGCAGGAAATCGCCGAACGCATGAACCTCGACCCGATAGACGCCGCAGTGGAGGTGGTGCGCGGTGGAGACCCGTCGATCGCATCCTTCAACATGAACCCGGACGACATAGACGCGCTTGCGATACAGCCCTGGGTAATGACCGGTTCGGATGGGTCAGGGGGGCATCCAAGAAAATATGCAAGCTATCCCAAGGCCTACCAGGACATGGTGGTCACGAAATCCCTGTTCTCAATGCAACATTTTGTTCATCGCAGCGCAGGGCTGGTTGCCGATTTCTTTTACCTGTGCGATCGGGGCTACCTGCGGCCGGGCCTGAAAGCCGACATTGCGATCATCGATCTCGATAATTTCAGACCGGTTGCAGATTTCGAGCACCCGACCGAGCTTTCGACAGGAATTAGCGACCTGCTGGTCAACGGCAAGCTGGCGATCAGGGATAGTCAATACACCGGCGTCCTGTCAGGCACTGTAGTTAACCGGCAACGGCTGGATTGCCCGGATTAGGTTGCGACGAATTCGGCGGCCCGGGCATCACTGCTAGCATACAAACAAACAAAGGGGTTCGAATTCGATGAATATACTAAAACTACTGGCTTTGGCCGTGACCTTGATATTCGGTGCAGCGGCGCTGGCCGAGGTCGAGGAGAAGCGGGAGCTGAAGATCGTCATTGCAGGCGCCTCGTCTGACGACAGCACGACTTTTCACTGGATTAGCGACGATTCCGACTTTGACATGCACGGCATGCAGCTCGGCGAGACCCACTCGATCGTCGACGAATCGGGCCGCTCTGTCCTGATTACTCGCGAGACGGAAGGTTTCAGGTT
>JADFGH010000031.1 GCA_022567775.1 Pseudomonadota bacterium
ATCTCGATCCAGTCGCCGACACGGACCATATCCTGCGCGGTGAGTTGCACGCTGGCGACCAGTGACAGGATCGTGTCTTTGAACACCAGCAACAATATAGCGGTCATCGCGCCGAATCCGCTGAGCAGCAGCAGTGGTGAGCGATCCAGAACTGTCGCAATGATCAGCACGCCGCCAAAAATCCACACGACGATTTGCACGAGTTGCACGAAACCCTTTAGCGGGCGCTCCTTCGCCATTGGCGACGCCGCGTAGATCGTGTTTGCCGCGCTTAGTATGGCAGTCAGCGCCAGCGTCAACACCAACACGGTGTAGCCCATCGCGACATTGCGTATGAGCAGCACACCGCCTTCCGGCAGACCGGGGACGAACGGCACGCCAACGAATACGATCAGCGCCGGCACAACCTGCACGAGACGGCCGAAGACGTTGTGCGTAACCAGCGCGTCGTCCCAGGTGGCGCTGGATCGCCTGGCGACCGCGCGCACGCTGCGGACCAGGATTTGTTTGGCGATCAGATCGATAATGACCGCGCCCGCCAGCAGTGCCAGCAAGCCCGCAGCAGGCGGCAGAAGGGGGTGAATCGCGTTCATTTGCTCGAACATATTCTGGGGATCCGAAGTTAAAGGCGCGGCAAGGGTATCACTCACCACTCGCCCTCAGCCAATGAAGGCACAAGATCAGAGTACCTGCGCGGGCCCGGATCATTGCCATGGAAGGCGGACACGAGGAGCGTCGCAAATATTCCCGACCCTTATTAAGGTTTTCTACTTCCCTGTTGTTCTGCTTGCCGTTCGGCGACCAGCCTCTCGAAATCGTCCTGCTCGAGGTAGGTGACATCGACCCAGGCATGCGCCATTTCGTCGACCGTTCGATCACCCCAGCCAACCCACTGTTCGGGATCAGGGTTGTTGGGATTTTCGATCGTGTTGTCGTGCCAGGCGGTAATCACGAGTGTCGTACCTTTCGGCAACAATGGCGCAACATGCTCGGCGTAAACGTAATTGACATGCCAGTTCCACTGGAAGTTGTTGACGTGACTCAGGAGTTCCTGGCGGCCGTCGGGGTAGATCGCCGCCATCGACATCGCCTTGCCCCGCATGTGCATGTGAGGCTGAAAATTCTCCAGCCGCGCCGGGGCCGGCAATACATGCATCTGCTGCGTCACGGCAATCTCACCGGGTGGAATATCGAGGTTTTGATTGCGGCTTGCATCCAGAAACCTCAACACCGTCCGATTCTTCGGCACATAGCCCTTTGGATAGAAATAGATGCCGAGCTCGACCTGGTTGTCTTTGATCTCCTCGCCAACCGCGTGCATATGCACCTCCCAGTGAATCTTCGATCCCGGGAGCATTAATTTACCGGTGTCCGGCGGGAAGATTTCTCCAACCTTGCCGACTGCCCATTCCATGAACAGTCCGGGGCCTTGCTGCGCATCGGTCGCACCGCTGGCCAGCCCGGTGATGCCTTCTTCATCCTGCTCGAGGAAGGTGAGCGTGTGATGAATAATCCTGCGGCCGTCCGGATAGGAAGGTTTGATCTCGATGGCACGCACCCACCGGGGCTCGGTGATGCCTGTCTCAACGACCGGCCGGAACCATTTATCCATAGTACGGGCCGGGAGTGTGTACGGCTCCGACTTGATGATGAGATCCGGTTCTCCGAACTCCTCGGACAACTGCCAGCGGTTCGGATCCGGGAAATCGACGCGGGGCGGCAGATCGTTTCGATCGCCAAACGGTGTGCCGGCATCGACCCAGCGGACGATGGTATCGATTTCCTCGTCGCTCAGCCCCCTGTCGTTTTTGAATTCCTGGATCCCGATCGAGGTATCGATGTGCCAGGGCGGCATCACTCGCGACTCGACCTTGGCCTTAATCGCTTTTGCTTCCTTTATTACATCCCGATATGTCAGCAACGACATCGGTGCCACCGAGTTCGGCTGATGACACGCCTGGCATTTCTCCTGGAAGATCGGCGCCACATGCTTTGCATAGGTAATCTCTTCTTCGCCCGACTGTGCACAGCCAGCCTGGCCCCAGAGAAGCAACACGGCCGGGCCGATGCTGTTCCATATCAGGCGAACCAATTTATGCCAGGTCATGACACCCTGCTCCGCTTTTACTGAATCACGCTGACGTGCACGAAGCCGTTCGTCCAGCAACATTGGGCGTGCCCGGCACCATCGATTCCGGAGGCATCGTTGGCGCGCACGCGCAAGACATACGATCCTGGCTCGCTGAAGGTGGCCAGCGTTTTCGCCTCGCCTCGCAGGGCATCGATCTGCCAGTCTTTGTTCAAGCTGCCCGGGACAAAGAAAGTCTCACCACGGATTTTCAGCGTCCAGACAAGTCGCTCGTAGCCGAATTCTGCGGGCACCGTCACTGCGAAAACGCCCCATTGCCGGCGCGGTTGAAACTGCGTTGGCTGCCCCTGGTTCGCGGGGCCTGGCTCGAAGAAGTTGTCCGGCCCGACCGGGATCTCCAGCACTTCCCCGAAGTTACGGTTGAAGTAGCCAAAGGAAAGACTGTATGTCCCGTCCGGATTTTGATACCAGCCTTCGAAGACCGGGGTAACGGTTTGACCCCTGGTGCTGGGTGGTGCCAGGGGAATTTGCGCGACACTTGTCAGTGAAACGCAAGCCATGGCAAGCAGGAATATTACCGCAGAGAAACGGTGTCCGGACATCAAATCCCCCCTGGATTCTTGTTATGCGGCCACGGTAGCACACTGTTTGTACCTGACAAGCTGGCCTTGGCCTGGGCATCGCCGGCAACGGTTGCGCGAAAATCCGCGGTCTCGTCGAAGGCGCACTAGCCCCGATTCCGACCGGCTTTGCCGCGCCAGTCGCTGCTACTTGCCATAATTGTGACAGCAATCTCGGATATTCCTGCGCCTGAACAATATTCTCTTATTTTACAAAGCTTTAACATCAGAAGATGAAAATCTTCCGGTCCCGGGCAACTCCTGACAGGGACATGAGCGAGGCAGCGCACATGAATCAGACTGCAGACGCTGCAGACAAGCCACTCGTTCTGGTAGCCGACGACGATGCGACTCATCGAAAGGTGCTTCAGGGCGTCCTGGAGAAGGCCGGATTTCGCGTGGTCACCGCAGAGAACGGCAAGATCGCGCTGGAAGTGTTTTCCGAAATGCAGCCCGATGTCGTTCTCTGTGATGTTGAAATGCCGGAGCTTGACGGGTTTAAGGTCTGCGAAACCATCAGAGCCCGGGAAACAAACCGGGAAACTCCCGTATTCATCATCACTGGACGGGAGGACCAGGAGGCCGTCGAGCGCGCCTACAGTGTCGGTGCAACTGATTTTCTGAACAAGCCCATCGCCCTGGCGGTTCTTCCACATCGCATCCGTTATGTTCTGCGAACAAGCACATCCCTCAATGATCTGAGAGGTTTGATCCGTGCCGTTCCGGACCTGATCTTTGTCGTCAACGAAGACGGCGAAGTACAGGAAGGATTGAGCCGCGGGGATGCCACGCATACCCAGCAGATAAAGGCATTGTCGACGGCATCCAAGGTCAACTTCTACCCGTGTGAAAACGATGACGAGGCGAGAGCCTGCATCAAGCGCGCGCTGGAAACCGGTAAAACGCAGGTCTACGAACACGAGCTGGACGCCCTCGATATCCACCTCGAAACCCGGTTCGTGACACGTGACAGTAATTCCGTTCTGGCCATCGTAAGAGACATTACGGAACGCAAGAATGCTGAGGCAAGAATTTTCAATCTCGCTTATTTTGACGAATTGACTGCGTTACCCAATCGTCAGCTTTTTGGCCAAAGCCTTGAGCAAACGATTGAGATGGCCGAACGTGACAATCAAAAATTCGCCATTCTGTTTGTTGACCTCGACCGGTTCAAACGTATCAACGATACGCTGGGCCATAGCATCGGAGACGAGTTGTTAAAGCAGGTTGCACGCCGGCTCGAGAGCTGCACCCGAGCCTCAGATTCAGTCTCTCGGTTTGATTCGGGCCAGGCTGACGGCATCCAGCTTGCGCGGCTTGGCGGAGATGAATTCGTGATCAAACTTTATGGGATCGAATCCGAGGATACGGTTTCGACAATTGCATCCCGCATAATCTCGGTCCTGACACCGCCATTTAGCTGCGAAGGGCACCAGTTCGTTGTTACACCCAGCATCGGCATCGCTATGTATCCACAAGACGGCCTCAATGCTGAAGATCTGCTGATGAATGCGGATTCTGCAATGTATCGGGCTAAATTTGCCGGCCGCAACAACTACAAGTTCTACTCCGAGACCATGCGAACAAAATCGCTGCACCGGCTCGATCTTGAAAACGAAATTCGCAAAGCACTCGATAACGAACAATTCGAACTTCACTATCAGCCGAAGGCTGACGCGAAGACCTGGGAATTAGTCGGCGCGGAGGCGCTGCTACGCTGGCACCACCCCGATCGCGGTGCCATCGCTCCGGACGACTTCATTCCGATTGCCGAGGAAACCGGGCTTATCGTGCCAATCGGTCAATGGGTCCTGCGCACGGCCTGCCTTCAGGTCAAAGCATGGTCCGCATTCCCGTTCGGCGACATTCCGGTTGCCGTCAACATCTCCAGCCATCAATTTCAGTCGGACAGCCTGGTTGACGATGTGCTTGGCGCCGCCCGCGATGCCGGCATTGACCCGAAATCGCTTGAACTCGAGATAACGGAAAGCGTGTTGCTGCAAGATGAAGCAAGTACGCTGGCAGCGCTGAACACTCTGAAGCGTGCCGGAATTGCATTGTCGGTAGACGATTTCGGGACAGGCTATTCGTCACTGAGTTACCTCAAGCGATTCCCAATCGATACACTCAAGATTGACCGGTCATTCGTAAAGGATCTTCATACCGACTCGGATGATGCGGCCATCTGCGCCGCAATACTTGCAATGGCGCAACAGCTTGGCCTGAACGTCGTCGCTGAGGGCGTCGAGACCAAGGAGCAGCTGGAGTTTTTACGCCTCCATGGATGCAACCAGATCCAGGGATTCCTGTGCAGCAAGCCGTTATCGGCTGACCAGTTTGCCGTATTGCTGCGTGAGATCGCCAAGAAAGCCGCAAACGACGCGGACGCAAACCAGGCCTCCGCCTGAAGTTCCGCTAGAATCCGGGTCTGACCCGGAAAAGCCCGGGCGGGAGGCATGATCATGAAATTCTTGAGCACCGTTATTGTACTTTTGTTCGCGGCCAACGCCGGCGCACAGAATATCGAACGCATAAACCCTATGGGCATGACGCAGCCTTCTGCGTACAGTCACCTCGTGAAGGTCGACAATCTATTGTTCATTGCCGGTCAGGTTGCTTTAGATGGCGATGGCAACATCATCGGTGAAGGAGACATGTCGGCACAGGTTCGCCAGGTGCTTGAGAATCTGAAAACCGTACTTGCGTCCGAGGATGCAGATTTCTCCAACGTCATCAAAGTCAATATTTTCACCACCGACATCGATAGATTCCTCGAGACCTCGGCGGTGCGCCGCGAGTATCTCGGGGATCATCCGCCAGCAAGTACGCTGGTGCAGATCGAACGGCTGGCGCGCCCGGTATTCCTCGTCGAAATCGAGGCGATTGCCATCGCACCTGAGTAACGCGAACTGCGCCGGATTTCGTTCCTGACAGTTCTGTCGATCCGGCTCACGGTGGCCTGACCCCAGTGCCTCCTTTGTTTACGGAGACGACTGCTGGTCGAGCACCGATTCATAACGCTGGTCAGTCAGCGCCGTGAGAAACGCCACGAGGGCCACAATATGGTTATCCGCCATAGGTTGCCCTTCACGCAGCAATTCGAGGTCAATCGTCTCCGCCACTTCCGGCTCTCCCCATAGCTCCCCGGTTTCCGGATTAGTCTGGCTTTTCCGGTTGCTCAGGGTAAACCGGTTGTAGAAAAGAATGGCGGTGGCCAGATCCTGAAAAACACCGTTATGCATATACGGTCCGGTCACCGCAACATTACGCAAGCTCGGCACCCTGAACTTGCCGGCCAGGCCCGGATCGCCCACTTCTGGATTTTCAAGGAGGCCGAGATCGCGGTGGCTGACGTCTACGCCGTTCCTTGCCCGTACCTGCTTATTGGTTGGCACGCCGATGTTGTGATAGCGATGATTGCTGAAGATTTCACCGGGAGAAAACTCCCGCGTGTCGAGTAAATGACAGCTGCTGCAGTTGATGAGCTGAGAAAAGAAAAGCACACGTCCCAACTCCTCTTCAATTGTCAGCTCGTACTCACCACGCAGATAGCGGTCATATTTTGAATCGAAAGGCGCGAACAACGCCGTGCGCTCGAATGCCACAATGCTTTCGGTAAGCGCACGAAACGCCTTGTCTGAATCCAAAAAAATCGACTCACCGTAGTTCTTCCTGAAAGATTCTACGTAAGCGGGATTTTCGCGTACGCGATCGACCACTGCGGCAACATCGGGCATGGCCATTTCAAGCGGATTGACAAAGGGCGCGGCTGCCTGGTCGACCATCGTGGCAGCGCGGCCGTCGAGGAAATAGCCGCCGACATATTCATCCTTATCGTTCTTGTGAAAATCGGGAATCAGGAAAGCGTAGGTCGTACCGGGCGTGTTGCGATCACCGAGCGACACTCCATCGTCACCGAGCGAAACCGCGCCTGAAACGCCATTGTCCCGGCTGTCAGAAAATGCCTGCCCCGGATCGTGACAGGATGCGCAGGACTGATTGCGATTGATGGAGAGATTGGTGTCGAAGAACAGCGCCCGTCCCAGGCCTGAAATTTCGTCCGAATGGGGGGCAGCTACGGCGCTGCCGCATGTGATCAGCATGCCCAGGGAAAGCGCTGCTGTTGAGAATTGCGTGATGACAGAGCCCGTGTGTCCGGCGCTGGACATGTTCTTATTGCTCCATCGGCAAACGGAAAAAGCGAATCGCATTTTCGAAAAAGATATTGGTTTTGTCCCTTTCGCTGAGAAAATCGGCTGATTCAATTCGCTCATAGGCGGTCTGGACAGAAAGCGCAATTGCGCCTGGATGCGGATCCGATCCAAACATGATTCGCTCACCTAACCCAGCTCCCACCATCCGTCTCAAGACGTAATAGAGTTCCTGCTTCGGCAGTGCCGTATTGATAAATGCAGTGTCAACGTATACGTTTGTGTAGGTATGCATGATGGCAATCATGTTTTCGACAAACGGCCACCCGGCGTGCATCACATAGATCCTCAATCCGGGGTGACGTTGCAAAACAGTCTCCAGCTCCAGCGGGTTACCTTTTGTAACCCGATAGTCAGGCCGCACGTCGAAAACGTCATGTGGTCCTGGCCCAAGGTGCACCGCAACAGGTATGTCGAGCTCTACTGCCAATGAAAAAAACGCTGCGTACGCCGAATCCGAGACACCGATGCCTTCATACTGTAACGCGATTTCGCCCAATACGGCGATATGGCCACTTGAAACCAAGTGCCGGATCGAGTCGAGATAATCCATGTCCACTTTCGCATTTGGGACCTGGAGCGCCGGAATGATTCGTGTCGGATCCGCAGCATGCCACTCTTCGACGACCAGTGGATCCGGCCCGCTGGTGATCGCACGCACGATATTGAGCCGGTTCATTACCGCCAGGCTCTCGCGGATCATCTCCTCCCTGGTCTTTGCCACCAATTCATGCAGCTCACCCGCGATGTATTCGCGTGGCAGGAACTTTCCCGTATCTGTGTGGAAATGTACGTCAATCACCGGCCTCGTCTGGGCGAACGCCAAACCACTGCAAACGAGTGTCAAGAGACAAAATAGAGTCGATCTCATCCCGGCTGTCTTTTCACGATTTAGTCTGCCCCATTAATCATCGAGTGCATCTGCCAGAACGCGGGCAACGTGCAGCGCTGTGCGACCCGTGAAATCCCTGATCTGATGACGACAACTCGTTCCATCGGCAACGATAACGGTGTCTTCCTTAGCTGCCCGCACCGCGGGCAGCAGCGATAATTCGGCCATCTTACGCGACAGGTCCACATGCCTCGCTGCATACCCGAAGGCGCCTGCCATACCGCAGCAGCCGGATTGTATTATCTCTGTTTCGAGGTTCGGAATCATGTTCAGTACTTCGATTACAGTGGGCATGACATCGAATGCTTTCTGATGGCAGTGCCCGTGCACAAGGGCACGCCGGACAGGGAGACGAACAAGCTTGAGATTGAGTCGGCCGGCAGCGTGCTCGCGTGCAAGGAATTCTTCGAACGTCAGCGCCAGTTTTGCCAGCGCATCGGTTTCTTCGCCCGGCAACAACAACCTGAACTCGTCCCGGAGCCCGAACAGACACGACGGTTCCAGGCCGACTACCGGAATGCCCCGCTCCACAAACGGCCTGAGCGCATCGAGCATGCGTTGTGCTTCAGCACGCGCTTCATTAATCATGCCAGTTGCCAGGAACGTTCGCCCGCAACACAGTGGCCGCCCGCCGTCCGCCGACTCTGCGACTGTGGTGTTGTAGTTCGCAGCAGAGAATACAGCGACCGCGGCACGAAGGTTTTCGGGTTCGAACCAGGTATTGAAAGTGTCGGCCAGCAACACGACTTCCGGTCCCCCGGCGCCGCCCGGCACTTCAACCTGACCCAGAAACCTGTCGCGCCGCCAGGCCGGCAGGCTGCGACCTGCCGACAGACCTGTGATTTTTTCGCTCAAGATAGCGAGCCCGGGAATCTGATTACGCGAGTTGGCAAGCCTTGGAACACGTGCAAGTGTCGGCGCATAACGCGGCAAGTATGCGACGAGCTTGTCCATTAGCGTGCGCCGATGCCGCTGATGGTATTGATACAGGAATTCTATCTTCATCGCAGCCATGTCGACACCGGTCGGACACTCGCGTTTGCACCCCTTGCACGAAACACACAGTTCCATCGTCTTGTACATCTCGTCTGAGACCAGTGCATCAGGACCGAGTTGACCGGACATTGCGAGCCGCAGAGAATTAGCGCGGCCCCGCGTCAGATCACGCTCGTTTCGCGTCACGCGATATGAGGGGCACATCGTGCCAGCATCAAATTTTCGGCAATGGCCATTGTTGTTGCACATCTCGATCGCAGCAGCGAATCCCCTGTCACGATTTCCCTCGCCGACTTCGTGCCCGGACCAGTCGAGGCCCGAATGAATCGGCAGCGTGCTATAGCCGGGCTTGTATCTGAACAATGTCCGGTCGTCCATTTTCGTCGGTGCGACTATCTTGCCGGGATTCATCAGTCCCTTTGGATCGAACGCTTTTTTTATTTCCGCGAAAGCACTCGCAAGTCGCGGACCGTAGACCCGTTCGATCCACTCGGAGCGCACCAGGCCATCGCCGTGCTCGCCGGAGTAAGAACCTTTGTACTGGCGCACCAATTCACAGGCCTCTTCGGCAATTGCGCGCATCTTCTCTGCACCGCTTGCAGATCGCATATCGAGCACCGGGCGCACGTGCAGGCAACCAACCGAGGCATGCGCGTACCAGGTCCCGCGTGTCCCGTGCTTTTCAAACACCTGGGTCAGACGATCGGTGTATTCGGCCAGGTGCTCGAGCGGCACGGCACAGTCCTCGATGAACGACACCGGCTTGCCGTCGCCTTTCATCGACATCATGATGTTTAATCCGGCTTTGCGGACACTCCACACCGCTTCTTGGTGTTTTGCGTCTTCGATCGCGACGACGCTGCCGGGCAGGCCCAGATCGCCCATGAGCACAGACAAAGAGGCAAGCTTTTTCAACTGATCGGCCTCGCTCTCACCTGCAAACTCGACCAGCAAGATTGCATCTGGTTCGCCACGCACGGTGCTGTCGATGGTTTCGCGAAACGCCGGATTTTCGCGTGACAGGTCAATCATCGTTCGGTCTATGAGCTCGACTGCCGACGGCTCAAGTTTGACGATATACTGCGTCAGCTCCATCGCCTTGCGAAACGTCGGGAAATGCACGACGCCGAGCACTTTGTGTGGCGGCAGCGGCGAAAGCTTGAGCTTGATGCGCCGAAAATAGGCAAGAGTACCCTCCGAACCGACCAGCAGGTGCGCCATGTTGAATGGACCCGTTGCGACCATATCGAGGTTGTAGCCCGCAACCCGGCGTTGCACATCAGGCACGCGCGCTGCTATTTCATCTTCTTCACTGGCGTAAAGTGTACGAACCCTGTCAACCAGTTGCCGATAACGTACCGAACCTTCAGCATTGTCGCCGACTTCAGCAAATTCCACAGTATCGCCGCTGGTCAGCCACGCCTCGACAGCCAGTACGTTGTGCACCATGTTGCCGTAGCGAATCGATCGGGCACCGCAACTGTTATTGGCCGTCATGCCGCCAATCGTCGCTTGCGCTGACGTCGAAACATCGACCGGGAACCAGAGGCCGTGCGACCTTAGAAACGCGTTTAATGAATCGAGCACGACCCCGGGTTCAACCCAGACGGTATGCCCGGCCGCGTCGAAATCCAGTACATTGCGCAGGTACTTGCTGTTATCGATGATCAGTGCTTTACCGACAGCTTGTCCACACTGGGATGTGCCGGCGCCACGCGGCAAAATCGCGACGTCTTCATCGGCGGCTATTTCGAGCGCGCGCAGGGCGTCGTCACTGCTGACAGGAACCACAATACCCAGCGGCGTTATCTGGTAAATCGAAGCATCGCTCGAATATCGGCCGAGCGAAAACTCGTCGAACAACACCTCGCCGTCGAGTTCGCTGCGCAATCGTGTTTGCAGAACTTCCACGACTGAATTATACGGCCGCTTTGGTGTATCGGTGGGGTACTTAGAGGTACCCTTGGCACCTTCATTGTCCCCCAACGACAGGATTGAGCATGGATTTCGCGAGCGGCCGGCATTTTCTGCAGATTCCGGGACCAACCAACATTCCCGATCGCATTTTGCGCGCCATCGGCCGGCCAATTATCGATCACCGCGGGCCCGGTTTTGCGTCATTAGGCCACGAAGTCCTGGACGGACTCAGGCCGATATTCAAAACCGGACAGCCGGTGATCATCTACCCCGCTTCCGGCAGCGGCGCCTGGGAGGCGGCACTTGTTAATACAATGTCGCCGGGTGACAAGGTGCTGATGTGCGAGACAGGCCATTTTGCGGTCCTTTGGCAGCAAATTGCCCATCGTCTTGGCATCGATACCGACATAATTGAGACGGACTGGCGGCACGGCGCGGAGCCCGCCGCTATCGGGGAGGCTCTCACCAGGGATGCCGCACACGAGATAAAAGGCGTCTGCATC